>NZ_JAFCWX010000006.1:0-266566 GCF_049897805.1 Massilia sp. TWP1-3-3 | reverse complement strand
AGAATTCGATGCATAGGCCGGTCCCGATGGTATGTGTGTTGCGTGAGAACTTCACACGATATCAGAGGAGTACTGGCCTATCTTTTTTGCATGACGTCCCACGCTGCCATGGGTGAAAGTTTACTGAACGCCCTCGAAGAGCCCGGGATTTAGCGCCCCGGCGAGCCTAGGATTTCAAAGGACGTAACAATGCGTCTCAGGCGTTCGCTTTGATGGATGACTCCTCCCAGGATGGCATCTGCCAGATCTTTGGGAAACTCTAGCGGCAGCCGGCGATACACGGCGGCCACCACATCGCCCGCCACAGTAACGAGCTCGTCAATGATCGTTTCGGCCGCGGCCGCCCCCAGCCCTGCCAGAAGCGCATGGCGTGTCCAGTGCCGCCGCTGTACCTGTTGAAGATGATAGTGATTTTCCACACCGCGAACCGCCATGGCCAGTTTGGCGCGCTGGACAGCGACATGGTTTGGCCCGCTACCCAAGACAGGATGCGCGGACAGCACATCGTAGAGAGGCGTCGCCGTGAAGCGGCTTTGCGGCAGGTGGAAAATGCTGAAATTTTTGGCATGCCCGTCAGTTGCAGCGAGTAGCCAAAACACGATCTGGGTTTTGAAGAACTGGACTCGATCGACCTTCGCATTCTCGGAGCCCAGAAGTATGTCCATGACCTTTGTGATGCCGGGGCCGCCGTCGGCCTGGTATTTTCGCAGCGGCGACGTGCCGGTGGCCTGGCAAAAGTCTTCTTGGGGCAAGCGCACAATCCAACTGGCGTCGTTGGCAAGCCGACGGTCGAAGCGCTCGACGATAAGCACCTTTACCCCGTCGAACCAGGCGATCTCGCAGGGCGCAATTGGCAAGCCGAAAGCGTGCACGAGCTGCGCGCACAGCCACTCGTTTTCGACGGACGTGCGCATGTCGGCCCGCATCGCGCCCACCAGGCCCATGGGTAACTTGAAGATGTGCGTGGTTGGCGTGCTGCCCGTCGGCCGGTGCCACTGCCCCTCGTGCTTTAATAGCGCGCTTTTCTCCTGTGCCCCGGCAATTGACAGGCGAAGGTCGATTTCGTCATCGTGTTGTCCCAGGGGACGCTCCGATGTTGCATTCCTGAGGATGGCGGCGACCTCGCCTTCGGACAAGCTTTCGCCCGTGATCGAAAACAGATTCTGCGGCACTTCGTCGCCTGGTAACAGCTGGATGGCACCCACGCAATCGCGTCCTATGGCCGCGAGCAATTGATACGGTTCGATGCCATCGGTATTGAAGTGCCGGGCAATTCTCCTGCGGATCGCTTCGCTATCGGGAAGCAGGTTGTCAAAGTAGTTGCCGACCACGGCGCCATGATGGCTCGCGTTTTGCGGTGTAACAGGCAGCGAAAGCGACAGTGGGCGTACTTGCTCATCGGCCAGCCACTCATCAAAGTAGGACAAGGCATGGCGGCCATGCGACGTTTCCCAGTACCCGACCGGAATGCCGTTAAGCCAGATAGTGAGTCGTTGCGCGTGGGATTTCCGGCCCATTACCAGCTCTCCGTCTCTTTGGACGGAGGAATCAATTTTGCGGGAGCTGGAGATGCCTTTTTGCTGTTGTTTCCGGGCGCCTCGCTTGCCCGCTTCAAGGAAGAGGCCGAAGGCTCTGCTGGCATCCGGTCACTCAGGATGAGGTTTCCGCCGAGTAAGCTCACGATTTTGAACAGCCGTTCGACGCTCGTCGTGGGCGGATGCAACTCGATCTTGGCATAGCTTTGCTGGGATACGCCCAGCAAAGCGGCGAGCGCCGCTTGGGACAGGCCAGCCTGCTTCCTCAGACCAACAAGTATGGGCCGCAGTTGCTCGAGAGTTTTGATCTGATAGTCCATGGCAACCCCTTATACCGAACCTACAGTGTAGAACGTGTAAATCCTAATTACAATCCATGGCTTGTAAATATTCAATACAACGTGTAATACGTAATTTTGTTATACACCGCTTGAGTTGTAGGGTGGAGTGTTCCCGGCGGCCTTGACAGCTCTGTTAGTTAACGCACAGTGAGCGCAAGGTAATCGTTATATTTTTTGTATTCGCTACATCGCTTCAGATGAAGCACCCGCGCTGGATTACAAAACTTATAGAGGAACGATCATGGACACTCAAAAACCGCAGCAAGGTAATGGCAGCAACGTTGGCAATGAAGGCTCGGGCAGCAGCATGGGCAAGGATCTGAACAAGGATATGGGCGGCAACGACCATGTCAGCAGCAAGACCGTTGGCTTCGGCAATCTCGACAACGGTATCGACAAATCCCACGACAAGTCGCTCGACAAGGCCCAGGACAAGTCGCAAGACAAGTCCTTCGACAAGTCCCTCGACAAGTCCCTCGACAAGTCGCTCGACAAGTCGCTCGACAAGTCGCTCGACACCAGCGCCTCGCAAATGCACCAGACCATTGACAAGGCAGCCGATGCCGCCAAGCCAATGGCCGACCGCATCGCCACCACCGCCCACGCTGGCGTCGAGAAACTCTCGTCCGCGCTGACCGATGCTGGTTCGCGTTTCGAAGACAGATCTAAGCAACTTAGCGAAGCTTACGGCCGCTTTGCGGACACGGGCCGCGAGTATGTGCGCACCAGCCCGGCAAAGTCGGTACTGATCGCGCTGGCGGCCGGCTACACGCTGTCCAAGCTGCTGGGACGCCGCAATTAATCACTACGCGACACGGTTTGTCGCCCGTGCGCCGGATGGCTTGCCGCCGACCGGCTGTACAGGCGCGTCTGTATCGTAAATTTTGCAGAATAGACATTTCTGCCTTGTCATCCCTTTCCCAAGTTCGAGGTGTTTAATGGTTACACGTAAGAAATCCGGCCAATCCGACGAGGGCGCCGGCTCCATCCTCAGTACGGTGTCCGGCCCTTCCAATGCGCCGCCGCCCTCTACTCTTGGCAACATGAATCCCGTCTCGGAACGCTTGTTGGAGAAAACCGTTGCTGGCCAGCAGCTCGCCGCAGCGATGCCTTCCAATGAAAACAAGGCCGCCGAACACGGCGACGCCGCACGCACGCCCCCTGCAGGGCAGACGCGCACGCCATCGTCGCCGGCCGCTACCGGCAGCACCAGCAGCGAAATCATCACCTCCGACAAGGTGGGCGCAGGCATGCCGCCACCGGGATCGAATCCTACCGTCGACCCGCTCGACCGTGTGCGTGTTGACGGCGGCGGGCAGCGCCTGACCACCAACCAGGGCGTGCCGATCGCCGACAACCAAAACTCGCTCAAGATCGGCTTGCGCGGCCCGACCGCGCTGGAAGACTTTATCCTGCGCGAAAAAATCACCCATTTCGACCATGAGCGCATTCCCGAGCGCGTGGTCCACGCGCGCGGTTCAGCTGCCCATGGTTACTTTGAAAGCTACAAGGACTTGAGCGAACTGACCCGCGCGACCGTGTTTGCCGAGCCAGGTAAGCGCACACCGGTCTTTACCAGGTTTTCGACCGTCGCCGGCGAACGAGGTTCCTCGGACACGGTGCGCGACGTGCGCGGTTTTGCCGTCAAGTTTTATTCTGACCAGGGTAACTGGGACCTGGTTGGCAACAACATCCCCGTCTTCTTCATCCAGGACGCGATGAAATTCCCGGACCTGGTGCACTCGGTCAAGCCCGAGCCGCATCACGCGATGCCTCAAGCATCCAGCGCTCACGATACCTTTTGGGACTTCGTCTCGCTGATGCCCGAGTCGACCCACATGCTCATGTGGCAAATGTCGGACCGCGCCATTCCGCGCAGCTACCGCACCATGCAAGGCTTCGGTGTGCACACCTTCCGCCTGGTCAACGCTGCCGGCGAATCGCGCTTTTGCAAATTCCACTGGACGCCGCTGCAGGGCACCCACTCGCTGGTCTGGGACGAGGCCGCCAAGCTGATCGGTGCCGATCCCGATTACCACCGGCGCGACCTGTGGGA
This sequence comes from Massilia sp. TWP1-3-3, assembly GCF_049897805.1. Lineage (NCBI taxonomy): Bacteria > Pseudomonadati > Pseudomonadota > Betaproteobacteria > Burkholderiales > Oxalobacteraceae > Massilia > Massilia sp. TWP1-3-3. The sequence continues at coordinate 262,634 of NZ_JAFCWX010000006.1, read as the reverse complement.
GGCGATCGAAGCGGGCGCCTTCCCGGAATGGGAACTGGCGGTACAGGTCTTTACCGAAGAGCAGGCGGACGCTTTTGAGTTCGACGTGCTCGATTCGACCAAGCTGGTGCCCGAAGAATTGGTGCCGCTCACGCCCATCGGCAAGATGGTATTGGACCGCAACCCGGATAACTTTTTCGCGGAAACCGAGCAAGTGGCATTTTGCACCGCCCACATCATTCCCGGCATCGACTTCACCAACGATCCGCTGTTGCAAGGGCGTATTCATTCCTACCTGGATACGCAGATCAGCCGGCTGGGCGGCCCGAATTTCCACGAAATCCCCATCAATGCGCCGGTGGCGATGGTGCAGAACAATCAGCGCGAAGGCATGCACCGGCAGGCCATACACCGTGGGCGCGTCAATTACGAACCCAATTCGCTGGGCGGGGGCTGTCCGTTCCAGGCGGGTACGGCCGGCTTTACCAGCTTCCCGCAGCCGGTCGCAGCCGACAAGGTGCGCGGCAAGCCGGAACTGTTTGCGGACCACTATTCGCAGGCGCGCCTGTTTTTCCACAGCCAGTCGCCCGTCGAGCAGGCCCACATTGCTGCCGCGTTCCGTTTCGAGTTGACGCGGGTGCAGACCCCGGCCGTGCGCGAGCGCGTGCTGTCGCTGCTCGCCAATGTCGACATCGCTCTGGTGAACGCAGTGGCCTCAGGCCTGGGCATGGAAGTGCCGGCGCCGCAGCCGATGGCCACCACGCTGCCGCTGCCCGAGTACGAGCCGTCGCCGCCGCTGTCGCTGCTCAGCCGTCCGGGCCAAACCGGTATCCAGACGCGCAAGGTTGCCATTTTGGTTGGCAATGGGGTTGACGGCGTGATGGTACGCAAGATCTACAGTTCCCTGCTGGCCGATGGCGCCGTACCGCGCCTGGTGGGTAGCCAGTTGGGCAAGGTGCAGTCGAGCGACGCCAGCGTGCTGTTTGTCGAAATCACGCTCGAAGCGGGGCCTTCGGTGCTGTATGACGCGGTCGTCGTGCCCGACGGCGAAGCAGCCGTCAAGGCGCTGAGCCGCGACGCGCATGCGCTCGACTTCATGCGCGAGCAGTACCGCCATTGCAAGCCGATCATGGTCGTGGGCACGGCTGCGGCGCTGCTCCAGCAGGCTGGTGTGCCGCCGGCCTTGCCGGACGGCTCGCCCGATCCCGCCCTGATCGGTACCGACAATGACGACCTGGCGGCCGCCGTCGACGCCTTCAAGCAAGCCCTGGCCTCGCACCGCTCGTTCGCTCGCGAGACCGATCCGCCGATGGTGTAAGCGAAAAAAAACGCCAGCGTTGAGCTGGCGTTTTTTTTGGTGCATGACATCAGGTTTGCTTGCGGCGGCGCCCCATGAATCCCATGACGCCAAGGCCCAGCATCAGCATGCCCAGCGTGGCAGGCTCGGGCAGGTCGACCGCAGCGCTGTCGTCCGGTGGCCTGGGCGTTGGCGTTGGTGTCGGCGTGGGTGTCGGCGTTGGTGTTGGTGTTGGCGTAGGCGTGGGTGTCGGCGTAGGCGTTGGTGTCGGCGTTGGTGTCGGCGTCGGCTCTTTCGCAGTCAGCAGCATGCCGCTTCCGAACAGCGTCAGATTCGAAAAGTCGCCGGCGTTCTTGCCATTATTGAGCATGCGCTGAACCCACGATCCGTTCAAGGTGGTGCCCGCCAATAAGACTTGATCGTCAAACAGCCATGCGCCACTACCGCCGCCGGTATGCATGGAAAATACCAGGTCAAGCGTGATGTCGGTATCCTTGAGCGTGTTCGTGACCGACCAGGTACCGTTTTTCATGTCGGCGCCAAAGGCAAAACCGAACTGAAGCGGACTGTTGACCTGGCCATGGGCGAGCGTCGCCTTGCCGCCACTGCCAAAGGCGCCGATAGCGCTCCAGTTGCCCGCGTACTCGTCGGCGAACGGCGTGCTGCCCTGCACGCCCTGCGTGTTGACCTTGCCGAGGTAGTCGAAGGTGTCGGCAGCGCTCAGCCCAAGCTGCACATCGTTTCGCGAGGCCGCAATCGTCGGAGCCTTGACCGGGCCGGCGCTGGCCGCAGTGGCCAGCAGTGTCAGGGAGCATAGGGCAGCGCTGGGAATGAAATTTTTCACGATGTTTTTCCAGAAAGATTGAGGAGCTGAGGAAAACACAGTGCGAAGCTTGGGCAGAGCTTTCCTAAGGGCAAATTCTACCTCAAAATCTCGGGAAATGCATAGTTGCCAACACAAGTTACAAAAATACATCTGTTCGTTACTTAACATAAGATGAAAAAAAGCCAGCGATTGCGCTGGCTTTCCTGGTTTTTCACCTTGCTATTTCGCGTTATTGAGCTTCGGAATGACTGTTGGCGGCGTCGGCGCCGGATGCTTGCGCAGGCGCTGTACCGCCCGCCGTAAGAGATGCTCAAGATCATCAATGTAGGTGAAACCGGCCGGCACCACCAGCAAGCTGAGCAGCGTGGAGGTGATCAGTCCGCCGATCACGGCCACCGCCATCGGCGAACGGAAACTCGGGTCGGCGCCCCAGCCCAGCGCCAGCGGCATCATGCCGGCGCCCATCGCAATGGTGGTCATGATGATCGGGCGGCTGCGCTTGTGGCAAGCGTCAACCAGGGCATCAAAACGGCTCATGCCCGCTTCGCGCGCCAGGATGGCATAGTCCACCAGCAGAATCGAATTTTTGGTCACGATCCCCATCAGCATGATCAGGCCGATCATCGACGGCATCGACAAGGCCTTGCCGGTCACCAGCAGCGCAACAAAGGCGCCGCCGATCGACAGCGGCAGCGCCAGCAAGATGGTAATCGGCTGCATGAAGTCCTTGAACAGCAGCACCAGCACGCCATAAATACACAGCACGCCGATCAGCATGGCCACGCCAAAGCTGGCAAACAGCGCCTGCATTTCCTGGGCGTCGCCCAGTTCGGCGATTTTCACCGAGGCGGGCAAGGCCTTCATCGATGGCAGCGCGCGCGCCTCGGCGTTGACTTCGCCCAGCGAGCGGCCCGACAGTTCCACCTCGAGCGTCACGTTGCGGCTGCGGTTGAGGCGGTCGATTTGCGCCGGACCGCTTTCCATCGTGATGCTTGCCACGTTGGCCAGCATGACCGGCCCGTTCTTGCCGGGCACCGTCAGGCGCGCAATCGCAGCCAGGTCGGCGCGCACGGCGTCGGGCAGCTTGACTCGGATCGGCACCTGGCGTTCGGCCAGGTTCATCTTGGTCAGCGCCTGGTCGTAGTCGCCGGCGGTGGCCACCCGCACCGTTTCGCCGATGGACGCGGCGGTCACGCCCAGGTCGGCCGCTTTTGAAAAATCGGGCCGTACGATGATCTCGGGGCGCACCAGCGAGGCGCTGGAACTGACGTTGCCAATACCCTTGAGCGTGCGCAGTTCGCGCTCTACCTTGCGCGCCGACTCGACCAGCGCCACCGGGTCTTCGCTGCGCAGCACCAGCTGCATCTTCACGCCAGTGTCTTGCGGGCCGACGTTAAAGCGCGCGCCGGGAATCTGGTCGAGCCGGGTGCGGATCTGGCGTTCGACCTGGTCGAGCGAGTCCTTGCGCTTGTCGCGGTGCAGCGTGGTCAGGGTCAGCACGGCGCGCCGCGCTTCGGCCGCAGCGCCTGGGGCAAACGCGTCGCCGCTGGAGCCGCCGCCGATGGAGCTGAAAATGCTGGTGACGCCCGGCACCTGCATGGCCGCCAGGCGCGCCTGTTCGGCTACCACGCGCGTTTCGGCCAGCGTCGAGCCGGGGGGCAGTTCGACGTTGATCATGGTTTGCGCGCGGTCGGCCGGCGGCACAAAGCCGGTCGGCAGCAAAAACACCAGGCTGATCGACACCACGAAAAACACCAGCGAACCGATGGCCGTCACCAGGCGGTGGTTCAGGCACCACTTCATGGCGCTGATGTAGCGCGTCATCAGCCAGCCGTCTTTTTCTTCGCCGTGCGGCAGCGGCTTCATGATGTAGGCCGCCATCATCGGCGTGAGCAGGCGCGCCACCACCAGCGAGGCCAGAATCGCCAGCACTGCGGTCCAGCCGAACTGCTTGAAAAACAGGCCGGGCACGCCGCCCATGAAAGCGGTTGGGAGGAACACGGCCACCAGCGCAAAGGTGGTCGCAATCACCGCCATGCCGATTTCGTCGGCCGCTTCCAGCGCCGCCTGCATCGGGGTTTTACCCATGCGCAGGTGGCGCGAGATGTTCTCGATCTCGACGATCGCGTCGTCCACCAGCACGCCCACCACCAGCGCGAGCGAGAGCAGCGTGACGGTGTTCAATGTGTAGCCAAACCAGTACTGCCCCAGGAAAGCGGGAATCACCGACAGCGGCAGCGCGGCGGCGGCCACCAGCGTGGCGCGCCAGTCGCGCAGGAACCAGAACACCACCAGCACCGCCAGGATCGCGCCTTCATAGAGCAGCTCCATCGAGCCGGTGAAATTTTCCTCGACCGGGCGGGCGTTGTCGATCACTTCCTTGAGCGCCACGTTGGGGTGGGCTGCCTGCAGCTCGGCGATCGCGGCGCGCGCGCCCTTGGCGACCGCGATTTCGCTGGCACCCTTGGTGCGGAACACTTCAAAGCCCACCACGCGCTTGCCGTCATGCTCGGCGATCGAGCGCGGCTCGGCCACGGTGTCGGTAATTTTCGCGACCTGGTCGAGGCGCACGCGCCGTCCGCCGGGGATGGGAATATCCATCGCCGCCAGTTCGGCCGCCGTTTTGACGGTGGCGATGGTGCGCACCGACTGCTCGGCGCCGCTGACGTCGCCACGTCCACCCGGCACTTCGCGCTGCACGCTGCGCAGCTGGCGCGAAACGTCCACCGCGGCCACCTGCAAGGCGGCCATGCGCTGGTCGTCGAGCTCGACGCGGATTTCGCGAAACACGCCGCCCACGCGCTTGACCGCGCCCACGCCCGGCACGCTGAGCAAGCGCTTGGCGACCGAATTGTCGACAAACCAGCTCAGTTCCTGGTCGTCGAGCGGCACGCCGTTGGCGCCAGTGCTGCTGCCAGCGGCGGCGGCCGTAAAGGTCATGATCACGCGCCCGGCGGTCGACGCTTTCGTCACGGTCGGGTCGCGCATTTCAGAAGGCAAGTCCGACTTGATGCGGGCTACCGCGTCGCGCACATCATTGACGCCTTCGGCGATATTTTTCTCGAGGACGAATTCAACGGTGACGGTGGCCACGCCGTCGAGCACGCGCGAATAGATATTTTTCACGCCTTGCAGCGTGGCGACGGAGTCTTCGATCTTGCGCGCGACTTCCGTTTCCAGCTGGGCCGGGGCGGCGCCGTCGAGGACCGCGGTCACGGTCACGATCGGCAGTTCGATGTCGGGAAAATCCTGCACCGCGTTGGCGCGGTAGGCCATCAGCCCGGCCAGCGTGAGCAGCACGAACAGCATGATGGCCGGGATCGGGTTCTTGATTGACAGGGCGGAGAAATTCATCGCGCGCTCCTTATTTTGCCGGCGGCGGCGCGGCGGCGGCTACGCGCACCACATCGCCTTCATTGAGAAAGCCCGCGCCGCTGACGGCCACCGTCGCGCCCGGGGCCAGGCCCGACAGCACTTCGATGCGCTCGCCCAGGCGCCGGCCCGCCTGCACCTTGACCTGGCTCACGCGGTTGTCGGGTTTGAGCTGGAATACATAGCTAAAGCCGTCGCGCACCACCACCGCCTGCTGCGGCACCGTCATCGCGCTCGACGTGCCCAGTTCGAACTGGCCGCTGGCGAACATGCCGGCCTTGAACGGCGCGTTCGCGCCCACCGTGCCGGGCAAGTCCACATACACTAGCGCCGAGCGGGTCTGGGCGTCGATGGTCGGGGCGATCATGCGCACCTTGCCCGTCAGTTCGCTGCCATTGGCCGCCTTGACCTGTGCGCTGGCCCCTGGCCGGATCTGCGCCAGTTCGGATGCGGTCACCTCGGCGCGCCATTCAAGGCGCCCCTTGCGGATCATGCGGAACAATTCGGTGCCCACGCCCACCACCGAGCCGACCGTGGCCTGGCGCGCCGAGATCACGCCGTCGTCGGGCGCGAGCACCTGGGTGTAGCGCAGGCGCAGCTGCTGCGACGACAGCGCCGCCTTGGCCGACGCGATGCGCGCGCGCGCCGTCATTTCGCCCGTCATGTACTGGCTGATCTGCTGGGCCGACAAGGCGCCCGAGCTTTTCAAGGTTTGCGCGCGGGCCGCATTGGCCACCGCTTCGGCGGCATTCGCCTCCGCTTCCATCAGCGCCGCGCGCGCCTGCGCCACGTCGGCGTTCACGCTGTCAGCCGAAAACACGGCCAGCACGGCGCCCTTTTTCACGACGTCGCCCACATTCACGCGCACCTCGGTCAGGCGCAGGCCGCCCGACTCGCTGCCGATGATCGCTTCCTGCCACGCCGCCACGTTGCCGTTGGCGGCCAGTTTGATTGGCAGCTGCGCCGGCGTGGCCTGCGTGGTGGTGACGGTCAGCGCCGCCTTGACCGGCGCGGCGACCTTGTCGGCGGCTTTCGGTTTATTAAGGAAAAACACGCCGGCGCCCACCAGGGCGGCCAGCACGCCGACGATCAAAACAGGTTTGAGGATACTTTTTTTCATGTTGTTTTCCAGATGCGGTTCGATGTGGTCAGATGGCACTTATCGGGGGATACTTAGCTGCCAGCACGGCTCCAGCCGCCGCCGGCGGCGCGGTACAGCGCAATCCAGGCGGCGCTGCGTTCGCGCTGCAGCGTGACGATGGCGTTTTCGGACGCGAGCCGCGTGCGGCGGGCGTCTTCCAGTTCGAGCAGGCTGCCAAGGCCGTTCTTGTAGCGGTCTTCGGCTGCCACAAAGGCGATCCGATAGCCTTCCAGCGAAACCTGGGCGTCACTGCTGCGCGCCGTGCTGCTGTTCAGGTTGACGAGCGCCTGTTCCACTTCGCGCACCGCGTCGCGCACCGTTGCGCGGTAGGTGATAACGGCGGCCTCGTAGCGCGCCTTGGCAGCGTCAACGTTGGCGCGGCGCACGCCGGCGTCAAAAATCGGCAGGCTCACGGCCAGCGGGCCGATAGTCCAGGTGTTGGTTTGCAGGTTCTCGCCGCCGGAACGGAAATTGGCCGCGCCAATCGCGCCCGAGAGCGACAGGCGCGGAAAGCGCTGGGCCTGCGCGCTGCCGATGTCGGCGCTGGCGGCGGCCACTTCGCGCTCGGCCGCAAACACGTCGGGACGCTGCGCCAGCAGCTGGGCCGGGAGCGTCGTGATGGCAATCGGCGGGGCCGCGACGGGGCCGCCGGCGGCAAGTTGCGCGCGCAAGGCCGGCTCCTCGATTGCGGCGAGCGACACCAGCGTTTTGATGTCGATGTCGCACAGGGCGCGCTGCAGCGTGGCGCGGCTGTTGCCTTCAGCGGCGCTGGCGCGCGCCAGGGCGGCGCTGGCGGGGGCCTGAAAGCCCGCGTCCGCAGTAAGCCTGGTCAAGCGCGCGGTGTCGGCGCGCGAAGCGGCGTCCTGCTGCGCCACGGCCAGCAACTGCTCGCAGGCGCGCAGGCTGTAATAGGTTCCCGCCACTTCGGCGGCCACCGCCACGCGCGCTGCATGCCATTGGGCGCTGGCGCCGGCCAGGCGCGCCTGGGCCGCATTGCGCGCGGCGACGCCGCCACCGAACAGGTCAATTTCCCAGGCCGACTGCAGGCCTGCGTAGCTGGTGGTGCCGCCCGGCTGCAAGCTTTGCTGGTTGGCGCGTGAGATGCTCGCGCCGGCGTCGAGCGTGGGCAGCAGCGCGGCGGTGGCGGCCGTGCGCTGGGCGCGCGCGGCGGCAATGCGGCTGGCGGCGGCGGCAATGCTCGGGCTGGACACCTGGGCCGAGGCGATCAGTTGCGCCAGCAGCGGGTCGCCCTGTTGGCGCCACCAGCTGGCCAGGTCGGTCAGGCTGCCATTGTGCGGCAGCGGCGCCTGCCACTGGGCGGGCGCGGGCAGGGCTACGCTGGCCGGCGGCGCCAGTGCGCACGCCGACAGCGCCAATGGCAGCAGGGTGCTGCCCAGGATGTGCAAGCTCTTCATGCTTTTTTCTTTCGTGGCGGTGGTGTGAGCGCTGGTGTGAGCGGTGACGCGAGTGCGGCCCGGCGTGCCTGTTCTGCATTGACGATGGCTTCGGCGTAGTCGACCAGGCGGTCCATCCAGGTGTCGATCGCCGCGCTGGTGTCCAGCAATTGGGGACGGATCTGGTCGACCACGTCGCGCACCAGCAGCATCTGCAGCGCCATGCCGGCCACGCAAAAGGCCACCCGGGCCAGGTCGTCGTCAGCTTCTGCTACGTGCATGTGGCGCCCGATCACCAGCATCAAGCCCGCATGCGCCGGCTTGATGCCATTGTCGATTTCCTCGCTCCACAGACCGGTCGGCTCGAGCATCTCGCGAAACCACAGGCGCATGCACAGGCGCGCCAGGTCGCCCTCCTTGAGGGGGCCGAGCAGCTGCGAATAGAACTCGCGCAGCGACTCGCGCAGCGTGGCCTCCGGCCTGGTGAAGGCGGCGATGTCTTCGCGCGCATGCGGCGCCGGCTCGGTGAAGGCGGCGCGGTACAGGCCCGCCTTGTCGCCAAAATAATAGCTGATCGAGGCGATGTTGGTGCCTGCGGCGAGCGCGATTTCGCGGGTCGAGGTCTTGGCGAAGCCCTGCTCGGCGAACAGGCGCATGGCGGCCAGGACCAGCCGTTCGCGCGACTGGACTCCGTCCGAGCGCGACTTGCGCGCCTCGTCGTTAGGTAAGTGTGGTTTTTCCATGGTGGCGATTAGACCATAAAAATCAAACGATTGATATAACTTAATCACTTGCTTAAATTAAATTGCTTTAATTCAATTGGAACTTTTTATCCTTTGCTGCGCAATACTATCGATGGGCCCGTCTTGCGGCCCTTGTTCAAGAGGCTGAGCTCATGAGATTGCCATTTGCCACCGTCGCCGCCGTGCTGCTGATATTGTCCAGCTCAGCTAACGCGGCTCCCAGCGCCGCCGAGCGCGACGCGCTGCACGTACTGAACCGGGTCGCCTACGGTCCCGCGCCGGGCGACGTGGCGCGCGTAGCCCAGATGGGCGTGCAGCGTTACATCGCATCCCAGCTGGCACCCCAGCAGATAGCCTATCCGGCGGCGCTGGCCGAACGGCTGGCCGCGCTTGACATCCCCAACCGCAGCAGCGGCGCCGCGCTGGCGCAATTGACCGAACTGCGGCGCGACGTGCGCGACGGCGACGAAGGCGCGAAACAACGGCGCGCGCTCGCCTACAAAGACATGGCGCGTGAAACGGCCGAGGCACGCCTGCTGCGCGCGCTCTACAGTCCTCGCCAGCTGGAGGAAGTCATGGTCGACTTTTGGTTCAACCATTTCAACGTCTTTTCGGGCAAAGGCATTACCCGCGCGCTGGTGGCCGGCTACGAGCGCGACGCCATCCGGCCTAACGTATTCGGCTCGTTCCGGGCCATGCTGGGCGCCACCGCGCGCCATCCGGCCATGCTGTTTTACCTGGATAACCACCTGTCAAAGGCGGGCGCCGTCAACGAAAACTATGCGCGCGAACTGATGGAGCTGCACACGCTGGGCGTGGACGGCGGCTACACGCAAAAGGACGTGACGGAGCTGGCGCGCATGCTCACCGGCTGGACTTTTGCGCCGGCGGCGCTGGCGCGCGAGAACCAGGCATTTCGCTTTGACGCGAAGCGCCATGACCAGCAGGGCAAGACCTGGCTAGGCAGCGTGGTGGCGCAAAAGGGCGAGGCCGAAGGCGAGTACGCGCTCGACGTGCTGGCGCGCCATCCGGCCACGGCACGCCATATCGCCTACAAGCTGGCGCAGTACTTCGTGCAGGACGAGCCGCCGGCGCCGCTGGTCGAGCGCCTGGCGCGCAGCTTTCACGACAGCGACGGCGACATTCGCAGCGTGCTGCGCACCCTGTTCGCCAGCGACGAATTCATGGCCCCGGCGAGCGTCGGCGCCAAGTTCAAGACGCCGTACCGGTATGTAGTGTCGGCCGCGCGCGCCGGTGGCGGCCAGATGGCCGACATGATGCCGCTGCTGCGCTCCCTGAACGAGCAGGGCATGCCGCTGTACGGCTGCGCCACGCCGGACGGCTACAAGAATACCGAGGCGGCCTGGCTCAACCCGGCCGCGCTCACGCGCCGCATCGCCTTTGCCGGCGCCACCGGCGCCACGCTCGACGCCGCAGCGCTCGAGGACAGCATCGGCGTGGGGATTGGTGCGCACACGCGCGCCATCGTCGCGGGCAGTCCGGTGCGCCTGCGCGCCGCCATGCTGCTTGGCAGCCCGGAATTCATGCAGCACTGACCAGGAAACCGCTATGAACCGCAGACATTTTTTGGAACAGATGACGCTGGGCGCGGGCCTGGTGCTGCCGCTCGGGCGCCATGCGTGGGCGGCGACGGCGGTCAAGCCGACGCGCCGTAAATTGATCGTGGTGATGCTGCGCGGAGCAGTCGACGGCTTGAACGTGGTGGCACCGGTGGCAGACCCGAACTATGCGCGCCTGCGCCCCACCATTGCGCTGGGCGCGCCGGGGCAGGACGGTGGCGCCCTCAGGCTTGATAACTATTTCGGCCTGCATCCGGCGCTCGCGCCACTGCTGCCGCTGTGGGAGCAAAAACGGCTCGCCTTCGTGCACGCCAGCGGTTCGCCCGACGCCACGCGCTCGCACTTCGACGCCCAGGATTACATGGAGTCGGCCACGCCGGGACGCAAAAGCACGCAGGACGGCTGGATGAACCGCTTGGCGACGCTGCTGCCGCTGCTGCCTGGCCCGGCGAACCCGAGCCGCGCGCTCAGTATCGGCCCGCTGATGCCGCGCATCCTCTCCGGCCCGGCGGCGGCGATGAACCTGCCTAATGGCGCGGCGGCCACCCGCGCCGACCTGCTGGACCGCCCGCAGGTGGGCGCCGCGTTCGACCAGCTGTATGCGGGGCACGCCCGCTTTGGCAAGGCTTACGCGCAGGGGCGCGAATCGCACCGCGACGTGATGCAGTCGGCCAGCGCCGAGATGCAGGCAGCCGACAATGGCGCGCCGCTGCCGAACGGCTTTCCGGCCGACGCGGCGCGCCTGGCAAATCTCATGCGCGGGAACGACGCCATTGAGCTGGCCTTCGTCGCGCTCGGCGGCTGGGACACGCATGCGCGCCAGGGCGGCGCGAGCGGACAGTTGGCCGGCCGCCTGGCGCCGCTGGCAACCGGCCTGGCGACGCTGGCCGAACGGCTCGGCCCTATGCTGCAGGATACGGCTATCGTCGTGATGTCCGAATTTGGGCGCACCGCGCGCGAAAACGGCAGCGGCGGCACCGATCACGGTCACGGCAACGTGATGTGGGTGATGGGCGGCGCGGTGGCGGGCGGCAAGGTGCTCGGCGACTGGCATGGCGTGGGGGACGCCGCGCTCAACGAAGGGCGCGACTTGCCCGTGACCACAGACTTTCGCGCTGTACTGGCGCAGCTTGCACAGCGGCATTTGCGCCTGCCGGACCAGCGCATGGAAACGCTGTTCCCTGGCTGGACCGCGCGCGAGCCAGGCTTCCAATTGTTCCCCGGATAGAAATCGCGCTGGGGAAGACAGTACCGTATTTCTACGGTATTGCAGTGCAACATAAATCGCGTTATATTGGAATTGTCTCCTCCAAACCTTCTTCGAAGCTTGGATTGCCGCCCGCCCACCGCAAGGTCTGCGGGCGTTTTTTTGCGTTTTCGCGCCCTCACCGCCTGAGGTTGTGGAAATGGGGCTAGGGTTTTTCGGGCAGCGTCAGTGTGAAGGTGCTGCCGTGGCCGTATTGGCTGGTGAACGACAGCGCGCCGCCCAGCAGGTTGGCCAGGTTCTGGCACAGATACAGCCCCAGGCCCGCCCCTTCGGCATGCCGGGTCGAGGTGGAGTCGAGCTGCGAAAACGCCTGGAACAGCTTGTGCTGGTCCTCGGTCTTGATGCCCACGCCCGTGTCGGCCACGCTAATGCGCGTCAACAGAACGCCGTCCACCAGCGCGTGGGCGAGCGAGACCTTGATCTCGCCGGTCTCGGTAAATTTGATGGCGTTGTTCACTAGGTTGATGATCACCTGCGTGAGCGCGCGCCGGTCGGTGTCGACCAGCATCGGCTCGGCCGGCAGCTGAAACGACAGCGCCAGCCCTTTTTGCGTCGCGAGCGGGCGCAGCGTGTCGACCGTCTGCGCCACCAGCGCCTGGCAATCGATGCTCTCGACCTGCAGCGTCACCTTGCCAGCCTCGATCTTGGCCACGTCCAGGATATCGTTGATCAGCGAGAGCAGGTGGCGCGCGCTGGTGCGAATCGTGTTGAGCTGCTTGTCCTGGTCGGGCGTGAGCGGCCCGGGCAGCTTCATCAGCAAAGCGCCGGTGAAGCCGATAATGGCATTTAATGGCGTGCGCAGTTCGTGCGACATGTTGGCGATAAAGGCGGACTTCATGCGGCTGGCCTCGGCCAGTTCCAGGTTTTTGCCGGCGATCTCGCGGTTGATGATTTCCAGTTCCCCCGCGTGACGCGCCAGGCGCATGTTCAGTTCAATGACCTGCCGTTCGCGCGCCTGCAGTTCGCCATTGACTTGCACCGCCTGCTCGTAGGTGGAAATGAGCAGGTCGAGGATTTGCTGGCGCCCGGCGTGGATGAAGTGCTTCTGGTTGCCCAGGTACAGCGCGATGCCCTCGGTTTCGGACGTTTCGCGCAGCTTCTGGTTGACCAGCATGTGGCTGATCCGGCTAAGCAGGTAGTCTTCGGCATACGGCTTGCGCACGAAGTTGTCGGCCCCGCATTCGATGCCGCGGATGATGTCCTTGGCGTCGTTCAGGGTGGTCACGAGGATCACGGGAATGCTGCGCAGCTCAGGGTCGGATTTGATGGCGCTGCACAGTTCATAGCCGTTCATTTCGGGCATGATGATGTCCGACAGGACCAGCTGCGGGCGCCGTTCGCGCAGCATGGCCAGCGCCAGGCGCCCATTGGCGGCCACCCGCACGCGATACGACTGCGATTCAATCAGCCGGCGCAGGCGCTCGGCCTGCGTGGGACTGTCCTCGACGATCAGGATTTCACATTCTTCTGGGAGGATGACGTACGTCGAGTCCACGGCTTTGCTCCTTGCACCGATGCTGAGGTGGCTACGACTATATCATGCATCTTCGCCCTGGAAAGCCTTCGCACGCCAGGTCAGCACCAGCGTGTCGCGGTGGCCGTTTTCGCCCAGCGGCTGGATCGGAGTCGACTCGTGGATCACTCTTGCGTCGTCGAGCAGCAGTAAGGTCCACGGTTCAAGCAGGGTGAAACGCTTCCCATCGGGACCGTCGGCGTCGAATACGCGCGTCTCGCCGCCCTTGACGTTGCTGCGGCCAACCAGCAGCACGGCCACGAAGTCGACGCCGTCGCGGTGCGCGCCTTCCGGCGTAGGCCGGCCGATGCCGCCCAGCGTGTCGATCCTGAACTGGTGCGCCTCGACGAACCAGGGTTCCACGTTCTCGATGTCCCGGCTCTGCGGCCCTTTCACGCGCCGGCACGCGCTCGATAACGCGCGCACCAGGCGCGCAAAAACCGGATGGGCCAGCGTGGCCGGCTCGATCGGTTCGAACAGCCGGTGCATGCCGCCGTGCAGGGCGTTGTACTCGATCGGCTGCCAGTGCGCCCGATGCGCCGTTTGCGTCAGCTGCGCGCCGTCGTCGATAAAACAGGAATGGCGGCGGCGCCGGTAGTGGCCGCCGTCCTTGAGGTAGGCGTCGGGCGCCAGCGCATTCCAGCTGGCGGCCAGCGCGTCGAGTTCGGCCAGCGCGCACCCGGCCAGCGCGCACACGTCAGGCGGGGACAGCAAGGCGTAGCCGGCCGTGCGCAGCGCGCCAGTCAGGTGGGCGAGATCGGTAAAGGGAGGTGCGTAGGTGGGAGGTGCGTAGATTGTCATTTTGCTAGCGTAGCATTTTTACGCCAGGCCGTCCGGGCATGGCCGGTTTTTACTTCAGGCGCCGTTCCTGCGTGGTGCTGTCGAAGGAGAGCGATTCGGTCACGCCGCCACGCGTGATGTTGACCGTGTTGGCCTGGCGCGGCATCACGTCCATCAGCACCGCGTCATGCACCTGGGCGATGCGCGAGAGCGGCGTGGCGGGCAGTTCGCGGTAGATGATGACGCTGTCAACGCCCACCGTGATGCCCACCCACTGCAAGGGCAGGCGCGCCTTGTCCTTGTCCAGCAGGTAGAAGCGCTCCTCGATGTACTTGCGCAGCAGCGCTTCGTCCTCGGACCGGGTCATGTCGACCGCTCGCCCGGCCTGCGCGGCGAGCAGGGCGTCGAGATCGTGCGCCATATAGGTGTGGACCACTTCCACGCTGCCGCTCTGGGGGTTGAACGCGATGTCGGCCAGGCCCGCATGGAAGCGGTGCGCCCACGCCGGTGCGCCGGCGCCGCACAGGGCGCAGGCCAGCAGCAGCGCGCTGGCGAAGCGCTTCACTTGCCATCCTTGGGTTTGGCCAGCGGCGTATTGAAGTCTTTCATCAGGTCGTCCTTGCCTTTTTCAGTCTTGAACAGCTCCAGGCGCGACGGCGTGATTCTGCGCGGCCAGGCGTTGTTGCTGGTGTCGATGTCGGCCGTCTCCCAGTACGGGTCTTGCGTCAGGCTCACCATCGGTTCGTCCGTGACGATCAGCTTGGTGATCTTCTTGCTCGAATAACGCCACACTTCGGCCGGAATGCGCTCGATATATTTTTTGCCGGATTTAAGTTCAATTTCCAGCACCAGCGGCGTCACCAGGCCGCCCGAATTGGAAAAGTCGACCAGGTACAAGTGCTTGCCCTGCTTGAGCAGCGCCTTTTCCCATGGGTCGAGCTCGGCCATCGCTTCCTGGTACTTGTTGCGGTCCTTGTTGGTGACGGTGAATTCGTCATGCTCGTTATAGAAGTCCTTCAGTTCCGGATGGGCGTCGACGCGGCGCGCCATGCCCTTGTTGCGCTGGGCCGAGAGCGACTGCGGCTCGGCGTCGCGTTGCGCTTTTTTCCAGGCCTTTTCAACGACCGGGTCCTTGCTGCTCACGCCATATTCGGTGATGCCGTCGATGCCCACGTCGACCGCGTCGGTGGTGTAGAACCAGCCGCGCCAGAACCAGTCAAGGTCGGTGCCCGAGGCGTCTTCCATGGTCCTGAAAAAGTCGGCCGGGGTGGGGCGCTTGAACTTCCAGCGCTGCGCATATTCGCGAAAGGCGTGATCGAAGGCGGCGCGCCCGAGCACGGTCTCGCGCAGGATGTTGAGCGCCGTGGCCGGCTTGGCGTAGGCGTTGTTGCCGCGCTGGGTGACCGAGTCCGAATTGGTCATGATCGGCACCTGGTTCTTGCTGCGCATGTAGTCGGTGATCGCGCGCGGCTCGCCGGTGGTGTCCGGATAGTTCTCTTCCCAGGCGCGCGTGGCGAGCATTTCGAGGAAGGTATTCAAGCCTTCATCCATCCAGGTCCACTGGCGCTCGTCGGTGTTGACGACCATCGGAAAATAATTGTGGCCCACTTCATGGATGATCACCGAGATCAGGCCATACTTGGTGCGCTTGGGCCAGGTGACTTCGCCGGTCTTTTTGTCGCGCGTGGGGCGCGGGCCGTTAAACGAAATCATCGGGTACTCCATGCCGCCCACCGGTCCGTTGACCGAGATCGCCACCGGGTACGGGTAGTCGAAGGCGTACTTGTTGTACTGCTCGATAGTATGCACGATCGCCTGGGTCGAGTACTTTTCCCACAGCGGGTTGCCTTCCTTCGGGTAGTACGACATGGCCATCACGTCGGTCGCGTCCTTCTTGAACCCTTGCGCGTCCCACAGGAACTTGCGGCTGCTGGCAAAGGCGAAGTCGCGCACATTGGCGGCCTTGAAGTGCCACGTCTTGGTGCCGGCGGCGCGCGTTTTTTCGGCCGTTTGCGCTTCCTGCTCGGTGACGATGACGACCGGCTTGTCGCTCGTTCTGGCCCGCGTCAGACGCTCGCGCTGCGCCGCCGTCAATACCGCCTCCGGATTTTGCAGCACGCCGGTGCTGGCGACGACATGGTCGGCGGGAACCGTCAGCTGCACGTCGTAGTCGCCAAATTCGAGCGTGAATTCGCCGTCGCCGATGTACTGCTTGTTCTGCCAGCCGGCCACGTCGTAGTAGGCGGCCATGCGCGGGAACCACTGGGCGATCTCGAACAGGTCGTTCTTGTCGGCGTCGTCGAATTTTTCGTAACCGTTGCGCCGCCCCAGCACGTTCATTTCGGGGATGTTGTAGTTCCACGCCACCTGGAACGCGAAGTGCGCGCCCGGTTTCATCGGCTGCGGCAGGTCGATGCGCATCATGGTCTTGTTGACCGTGTACTTGAGCGCATTGCCGGCCGCGTCCTTCAAGGCGGTGATGTTAAAGCCGCCGGCAAACGTGCGGCTTTCCAGCAAAAAGCGCAAGCCTTCGAACTTGACGCCGTCAGCGGCGCTGCCGCGGCCCCACGCCTCGCGCGAGGGCAGGGTGGCGCTGCTTAGCCGGTCGGAGTCGCTGCCGCGCACCATGTTCTGGTCCAGCTGCACCCACAGGTAAGAGAGCGTGTCGGGCGAGTTGTTATGGTAGGTGACGGTGCCTTCGCCCGTGATGCGGCGCTGCGCCTCGTCGAGCGTGGCGCGCAACTGGTAGTCGGAGCGCTGCTGCCAGTAGGCGTGGCCGGGCGCGCCGGACGCGGTGCGGGTGTCCGACGGCGTGGGCAGCAGTTCGTCGAGCTGGCGGAACTTGTCTTCAAACGGCTCGGCCGCGTGGGCCGAGAGCGTGATGCAGGCGGCCAGGCTGGCCAGCAGGTGCTTCTTGAACATGACGACTCCGATTACTCTGTTTACCAGGTGACTACTGGGTGACTGCTGGGTGACGACTGGGTGACGATTACTTCGTGGCTTTGAGCGGGGTGCGGAAGTCCTTCATCAGGTCATCCTTGCCTTTTTCGGTCTTGAACAGCTCCAGGCGCGACGGCGTGATTTTCCGCGGCCAGGCGTTGTTGCTGGTGTCGGTGTCGGCCGTCTCCCAGTACGGGTCTTGCGTCAGGCTCACCATCGGCTCGTCGGTGACGATCAGCTTGGTGATCTTCTTGCTCGAATAGCGCCACACTTCGGCCGGAATGCGCTCGATGTATTTTTTGCCCGACTTGAGCGTGATCTCCAGCACCAGCGGCGTGACCAGCCCGCCCAGGTTGGAAAAATCGACCAGGTACAGGTTCTTGCCCTGCTTGAGCAGCGCCTTTTCCCAAGGCTCCAGTTCGGCCATGCCTTCGTTGTACTTGTTGCGGTCCTTGTTGGTGACGGTGTAGTCGTCATGCTCGTTGTAGAAGTCCTTCAGTTCCGGATGGGCATCCACGCGCCGCGCCGTGTCCTTGTCGCGCTGCTCGGACAGCGACACCGGCTCGGCATCCTTCTGCGCCTTTTTCCAGGCTTTTTCAATTTCCGGGTTCTTGCTGCTCACGCCGTATTCGGTGATGCCGTCCACGCTGACGTCGACCGCGTCGGTGGTGTAGAACCAGCCGCGCCAGAACCAGTCAAGGTCGGTGCCCGAGGCGTCTTCCATGGTTCTGAAAAAGTCCGCCGGCGTAGGGCGCTTGAACTTCCAGCGCTGCGCATACTCGCGAAAGGCGAAGTCGAACAGCTCGCGCCCCAGCACCGTTTCGCGCAGCACCGTCAGGGCGGCCGCCGGCTTGGCGTAGGCGTTGTTCCCGAACTGCAGCAGCGACTCCGAATTGGTCATGATCGGGACCTGGTTCCTGCTGCGCATGTAGTCGGCAATCGCGCGCGGCTCGCCCCGGCCTTTTGGATAATTCTCTTCCCATGCGTCGGCGGCCAGCTTTTCGAGAAAGGAGTTCAAGCCTTCGTCCATCCAGGTCCATTGGCGCTCGTCGGAATTGACGATCATGGGAAAATAATTGTGGCCCACTTCGTGGATGATGACGCTGATCAGGCCATACTTGTCGCGCTTGGACCAGGTCAGCGCGCCCGTCTTTTTGTCCTTGGTCGGGCGCGGACCGTTAAACGAAATCATCGGGTATTCCATGCCGCCGATCGGGCCGTTCACTGAAATGGCGACCGGGTAGGGATAGTCGAACGCGTACTTGTTGTACTGTTCAACGGTGTGGATGATGGCCTGGGTCGAATACTTTTCCCACAGCGGATTGCCTTCCTTGGGGTAGTAGGACATGGCCATCATGTCGGTGCCGCCCTTTTTGTAGCCCTGCGCATCCCAGATGAACTTGCGGCTTGACGCAAAGGCGAAGTCGCGCACGTTGGCCGCCTTGTAGTGCCACGTCTTGGTGGCGCTGGCGCGGCTCTTCTCGGCGTTGGCGGCCTCCGCCTGGCTGACGATGATCACCGGTTTGGAACTGGTCTTGGCCTGCTGCAAACGGTCGCGTTGCGCCGCGCTCAACACCGCTTCCGGATTTTGCAGCACGCCGGTGCTGGCCACGATGTGGTCGGCCGGGACGGTGATCTGCACATCGTAGTCGCCAAACTCAAGCGTGAATTCGCCGGCGCCCAGGAACTGCTTGTGCTGCCAGCCATACACGTCGTAATAGGCCGCCATGCGCGGAAACCAGTGGGCGATCTCGAACAGGTCGTTCTTGTCGCCGTCGAAGCTTTCAAAGCCCGTGCGTCCGCCCTGGATCTTGGCGTTGTTGATCTTGTAGCTGAAGTCGACCGCGAACACCACCTGCGCGCCCGGCTTCAAAGGCTGGGGCAAATCGATGCGCATCATGGTCTTGTTAATCGTGAACTTCAAGATCTGGCCGTCGGCGCCCTTGACCGCGGCGATGTTAAAGCCGCCGTCGAAGCTGCGGTTTTCCAGCAGCGAGCGCATGGTCTCGAAGTGCACGCCATCATCCGCGCTGCGCCCTTTGTCCCAGGCATCGCGCGCGGTGATGGTGGACGAGGTGCGCGCATCGGCGTCGGGCGCGAACACATTCTGGTCCAGCTGCACCCACAGGTAGCTGAGCGTGTCGGGCGAGTTGTTATGGTAGGTAACGGTTTCGGTGGCGCTGATGGCGCGCTTGGCTTCGTCGAGCGTGGCGCGGATGGCGTAGTCGGCGCGCTGCTGCCAGTAGGCGTGTCCCGGCGCGCCGGCCGCGTTGCGCACGGCATTGCCGGTCGGGATCAGTTCGTCGAGCTGGCGGAACTTGTCGTCGAAAGGCTCGGCGCCAAAGGCTGAAAAGGTAAGGCACAGGGCCGCGAGGCCGATCGGCAAACGCATCATAAGTTACCTGACTCTATGGAAAATTTCGATCAAGCATTCTAAACGTACCTATTAAGCAATTGACTCGCGGAATTGTAAAAAAGCTGAAACATCGCACGGCCGGGCGCGTTATGATCGCTGTGGAATATGCATATATGGGCAAGGGGAATGGATGGATAGTGATTTCAAGGCAACGGTGCTGGTCGTCGATGATGCATCCGACAAGCTGTTGCAAATGGAGCAATTGCTGCGGCAACGCTACCACGTGAGGCTCGCGCACAGCGGCGCCGACGCCCTCCACCTGGCCCGGCAGGCGCCCCATCCGGACCTGGTACTGCTCGCCATGGACCTGCCCGACATGGATGGCTTTGCCGTCTTGCGCGGCCTGAAGAGCAATGTCGCGAGCGCCGATATTGCGGTGATGTTCCTCACCGCCGGCGAGCCAGTGCGCGACGACGAGGCGCGCGCGCTGCGCGAGGGCGCGGCCGACATCATGGCCCGTGCGTCGGCGCCCGGCACGCTGCTCGCGCGCGTGGACACGCACGCCGAACTGCGCGCCGCGCGCCGCATGCTGGGCGACCGGCAGCGCCACCTGGCGCACTTGGTCGCCGAGCGCATGCGCGAAGCGGACCAGATGCAGGACGCGATCATCATCGCGCTCGCTTCGCTGGCCGAGTCGCGCGACCTTGACGCCGGCAACCACATCCGGCGCACCCAGCATTTCGTGGCGGCGCTGGCGCGCGAACTGCGCTTTCATACGTGCCACTGGGCCGAGTTGTCGGACGACAATATCGCGCTGCTGTTCAAGGCGGCGCCGCTGCACGACATTGGCATGGTGGGCGTGCCCGACGCTATCGTGCGCAAGAGCGGCAAGCTGACCGGCGCTGAATTTGAACAAATGAAACTGCACACTGTGTTCGGGCGCGACGCCATCGCCGGCGTTGCGCGCACGCTCGGCGCGAGCAACGCTTTCCTGCGCTACGCCGGCGAAATCACCTATTCGCACCAGGAGCACTGGGATGGTTCGGGTTATCCGCAGGCGCTGGCGGGAGCGGCCATTCCCCTGTCGGCGCGCCTGATGGCGGTGGCCGACGTGTACGACGCCTTGATTTCCGAGCGTCCTTACCGGCCCGCCTTTACGCATGAAACGGCGGTCGAACTGATCCGCCAGGAGCGCGGCGAACACTTCGATCCCGATGTCGTCGACGCCCTGCTGGCAATTGCGGAAAGCTTTAAAAGCATCGCGCTGCAGTTCCAGGCGTAGCGGGGCTGAACTGGTGCGCCGCCACCGGGCGGATGAGATTTCTGAAGGTCAATATGCTATAGTCATTCTGCATGGTCGGGCGCTGCCTGGCTGCCAGGAAAGGTGGAGCGCGACAGATGCGGACACAAGGGTTTCTCGCGTTTATAGTCGGGATTTGCCTGACCGCATGGACGTGCGTGATGGTCATGGATGCGCAGCAGGCGGCCGTTCGCGCCACGTTCCAGCGCGACACCGAAAAGGTGGCCAGCGACACCAATGTGCGCCTGCAGATTTACTTCGACATGCTGCTCAGCATCAAGGGCACCTTTGTCATCAACGAAACGATGGACCGCGCGCAGTTCACCAGTTTCGTGCGTGAACTTAACCTTGCCCAGCGCTATCCCGGTTTCCAGGCGATCCAGTTCGTGCGCCACGTGCCGGACGCCGACCTGGCGCGTTTCACCGCCGCCGTGCGGCGCGACAAGTCGCTCGACCCGGGCGGCTATCCCGAGTTCACGATCCACCCGCCGTATCCCGGCGGCGAACACTACATCATTGAATACACCGAGCCCTTGAAGGGCAATGAAATTGCCTTCGGCCTCGATTTGGCGGCTTTGCCGCCGCACCGCGCCGCGCTCGAATCAGGCCGCGACAGCGGTTTGATCGTCGCCACCGAAAGGATCACGCTGGTCCAAGACGCCGCCCGCCAGCCCGGCTTTGTCGCGCGCGCGCCCGTGTACCGCAAGAACATGCCGCTCGACAGCGTGGCAGCCCGGCGCGCCGCGCTGGTGGGCTGGGTCGCGATCGTCTTCAAGGTCAACAACTTGATGCAGGAAGTGATCGATCCGGCGCTGCTGGACCAGCTCGCGTTTCGGATCCACGATGCGGGCGACCTGGCCGACGGCGCCAATATGCCGGCGCGCGAGGCCAATCTGATGTTCGACAGCACCGGCGCCAGTGCGCCGGCCATTGCCGGCCTGGTGGCTGAAAAGCGGCTCAATGTGGCGCAGCGCCAGTGGGTGGTGCGCTTTACCGCCCTCGCAGGCGGGCGCTACGGACGCGACCTGACGCCAGTGTTGATGATTGCCGCCTGCGGCCTGCTGGTCAGCGCCCTGATCGGCGCCTTGCTGATCGCTTCGCGCCGCAGCCGCGATCTGGCCGCGCAGGTGCGCGTCACGCTCGACGAGCAGCGCGCCTTCCAGGAC
The DNA here is from genome assembly GCF_049897805.1 of Massilia sp. TWP1-3-3. NCBI lineage: Bacteria > Pseudomonadati > Pseudomonadota > Betaproteobacteria > Burkholderiales > Oxalobacteraceae > Massilia > Massilia sp. TWP1-3-3. The sequence goes on along the minus strand of NZ_JAFCWX010000006.1, from coordinate 240,980 downwards.
AGCGCCAGCGTGGGCATCGCTTTGTTTGCCGGTGGCGTGATCGTGCGCTGCAATCGGGGCATGGAAGAGATGTTGGGATACGCGCAGGGCGAACTGGCGGGCCGGCCAACGGCGGTGCTGAGCGGGACCGCGCCGCCCGCCGCCGACGCCTTTGCGGCCAGCGCCGCCAGCCGGCGCTGGCAAAGCGAAGCGGAACTGGTGCGCAAGGACGGCAGTGCAATCTGGTGCCTGATCAACGGCAAGGCGGTCGACGCCGCCAACCTGGCCGAAGGCGGCGTGTGGGTGATCCAGGATATCAGCGACCGCAAGAGCACGGAAGCGGCGCTGGTGGACGCGCGCGACGGCCTGCAGCACAGCCTGACCGAACTGGCGCGCCAGAAGGCCAATGTGGAGTCGGCCCACGGCGATTTGTCGACCGTGCTGGCCACGCTCAAGCAGGCGCAAACCAACCTGATCACCTCCGAAAAGATGGCGTCGCTGGGTTCCCTGGTGGCCGGCATCGCGCACGAATTGAACACCCCGATCGGCAACAGCCTGCTCACGGCAACGGCGCTGGACGACATGGTCGCCGACTTCGAACGCAAGTATGCGGGCGGGGGCGTGAAGCGCTCGGCGCTCGAGGCGCTGCTGGCCGACAGCAAGCTTGCCTGCGGCATCATGACCAGTTCCCTGCGCCGCGCGGCCGACCTGATTACTTCGTTCAAGCAGGTGGCGGTGGACCAGACCAGCGACCAGCGGCGCCGCTTCGATTTGTCCGAAGTCATTCGCGATACGCTGGCCACGTTCCACGCGCAGCTGCGGCGCGCCAACTGCGAGACCCGGGTCGAGTGCGCCGGCACGCTGGTGATCGACTCGTATCCGGGCGGCGTGGGCCAGGTGCTGTCGAACCTGATCAACAACGCGCTGCTGCACGCGTTTGAAGGCCGCGCCAAAGCGCTGATGGTGATCACCGTGCGCGCCACGCCCGACGACGAGATCGTACTTGTTTTCAGCGACGATGGCGTGGGCATGCCGCCCAAGATTTTGCACCAGGTGTTCGACCCATTTTTTACCACCAAGATGGGGCAGGGCGGGTCCGGGCTGGGAATGAATATCGTTTATAACATTGTCACCGGCATGCTGGGCGGGAGCATCGAAATCGAGTCATCGACCGAGCGCGGGACCAGCGTCACGATCAGGATGCCGAGGATGGCGCCGGATCGGGAGACGGACGGGGCGGAGTTGAATTTGCTGTTGATGTAGACGAGATTCACGCCGGCGCCTTGCAACGGGTACTGTTGATATGCTGCGCACTGGCAGGGACGTAGGTCGGAAAAGCGGGCCGCCCAGGCCTTCGCTTTTCCGACCTACGGCAGTTAACTCTTTTGCGCCAGCATCGCCGCGACCTCACATGAAACCGCGCACCGGAAAGGCAATGTCGCGCTGGATCCAGTTTTGCGGCGAGTAGGCCGCGCCGGCGTCGGTCGCATGCAGCGTGTAGGCGTGGCGCGACACCGCCGAGCGGTTCGGCGCGCTGTAGTGCGGCAGCAGGCCGTGAAAACACACCAGCGTGCCGGCCGCCGCTTCCAGCGCGCGTGCGCGCGCCGTGTCGGGCCAGGGCGTGCTGTCCAGCTTTTCCATCCGGATGTCGTCGCCGTTGCGCACGAAGCGCTCGCGCATCGGGCTGCGGTGCCCGCCCGGCTCCACCCACAGGCAGCCATTGTCGACGGTGGCGTCTTCAAGCGCGAACCAGAAGGTGGTGACGGTCACCGGATCGGTGTCGAAAAACGTCGCGTCCTGGTGCCAGCCCACTTCGCCGCCAATGCCTGGCTGCTTGAAGATGTACATCGACTGCCACACCTGCGCATTTTTCAAGCCCAGGTCGCGCGCCACGGCAGCGAGCCTGGGGTCGCGCGAAAAGGTCTCGAAGACCGGGTCCAGGTCGTGCAGCGCGTGGCCGATTTTATTAATCGAGAGCGACTTGTCCTGGCGTAGCGCGCCTTGGGCGTCGAAGGCTTCCTCTTCGAAAAAGCAGCGGATGGTATTGTCGGAGCGCAGAAAATAATCGTCCGTACTCTTGAGCTGGTCGCGCGTGGTGAAAATCGAACGGTGTTCGGTGGGGTCGAAATCGTCGACGATCTCGGCCGCGCGCCGGCGCAGCGCGGCGATGGCATCCATGCTCTTAAAGCCGGGAATGACGACATAACCGTCGGCCTCGAATTGGGCGCGTTGGTCGGGACTGAGCATGTGGTGTACTCCTGGAGACGATCATACTTATATTGTAGGCCGGCGATCAGTGCATTGCAATTAGCCAAACGGTTGACATATTGTCGCCATTTGGCTGATGATCGGCGCGATTGCCAGGTCGAGCAATACCAGGGCGGGCCGCCCTGGTACGCCGCGCCGGGCGACCGATGGCCATCCTTTATGGCAAGGCGATCTTGGTCATGCCCGGCTGGTCGGTCTTGATCAGGTAGCTGACCACGCTGTAGTTGTCCTGCTTGGTGGGATCCATGATGTACTGGCTCAGCACGCCGGTCTGTCCCCACGCCGTCAAAAAGCCGAACGACAGTATGTTGGTCAATGGCACGTTCGGCAGCGTAATGGCGCCATACGTGATGCGCGCCGCGCCAGTGGCAGCATCATAGCTGCGCACCGTGCTGCCCTCGAGAACCATGATGGCATCGCAGGCCAGGAACGCGCTGTCGACGGCTGCAATTGGCTTGTGGACGCAAGCAATCAGCCTGCCCCCGGTCAAGGTTTGCACGCTGCTGCCATCGCTGTTGAGCGAGACGACAGAACCATTCACGTCAAGCCACAAGCGCTCGCCACTGCGCTGCGCTGCGTACGCGAAACCGCCCTGCGGCGTCGTGTAGATCAGCTGCGGCGTGCCGCCGGTGAGCGGCACCGACAGCAGCGCTCCCAGCGCGCCGTTCAGCACCACGCGCGTTGGCGTGACCGTTTTGGCACTGGTCATGCCGTTGACCGTGGCAACCGCGTTCACGGCTTTGGTGCCGGTCTGGTAGCGCAGCAGGCGGGTTGACGTGGCGCCTGAGATGGCGATGACGACATCTTGCTCATTGGCGTAGGTGGTGCTGCCCAGTGTTTCCCCATCGGCCAGCGTGGCGACCGTGGTCAGCGCCACCGGCGCGGCAGCGCCGAGGTCGACCGCGTAGACCTTATTGCCCGAGGCAAAAATCCAGTGGTTGGCCAGCGTGGCGTCGTCATCAAACTCAAGGTCATTGCCAGGCAGTGCGAACAGCGGGACCGGGTTGGTGAAGTTGGCATTCAAACGCTGCATCTGCACGCCATTGCGTACGATCCAGCCGGTCAGGGCGCCGGTCGGCGAGTGGACGGTGGCAACCGGCAGCAACACTTCCAGCGGCGCTTCCAGCGGGCCCATGTTGGTGCGCACGGCATAGTACTTGTCGTCTTCGGTGCCGCACGCAGCATCGGGGCCGCGCTTTTGGTAAATATGCCAGGTCAGGTTGACGTCGGTGACGTCGCCGCCGGTGGAGGCGTAGCCGGACCTTCCATCGCACAGGTCGACAGACGTGATTGACGAGACGCGCACTTCCGCCGGCAAGCCGGTGACACCGATCAGGTCGCGCCGGACCAACTGCTGATTCTTCCAGAACAGCATGCCGCGGACGTGGATGTTGCTCACCAAGTTGTTGTTCAGTTGCCCCTGCATCAAGTAGTCGGCAACCTCGCCGGCGCCTGCCGGCCAGAACGGAACCGCTGCCCCGCCGCCAACAGGGATCGCGCCGTAGCCAACCTGGCCGTTCACGGTGATGCCCGTCGGGAACGCGAGGTGCAGGCCGGCCACCGAGGAAGCCTGGCTCACCGTCAAGGTGGCCGCCGCGCTCAATACCGTGCCTTTGGCATTGGTGATCCGGACCGTATAGCTGGCGCCATTGTCGGCCAGCGTGGTGGCCGGCGTCTGGTAGGTGGCGGCGGTGGCGTCGGCAATCGCGCTTGCATTGCGCAGCCACTGGTAGGTGAATGGCGCGGTGCCGGTGGCAACCACGGCAAAGGTGCCGCTCTGGCCGACCGCCACCGAGGTGCTGGCTGGCTGCACCGAAATTGCCGGTGCGACCGCTTCGGCCGTTACGTGCAGCACGGCGTTGCTGCTGACCAGGGTGCCGGCGCCATTTTTGATGCGCACGCTGAACAGCGCGCCGTCGTCGAGGGCGCTGACCGGGCCGAGCATCAGCTTGGGCCCCTGGGCGCTGGCGATTTCAACGCCGTTGCGCAGCCATTGGTAGGTGAGCGAATCGCCCTGTGCCTGCACGGCAAAGCTTGGCGTGGCCCCGGTCAGCACGCTGACTTCTTGCGGCTGCGCCGTGATGAAGGGCGCAATGACTGCCGGCGCCACCGTGACGGTGACGGTGGCGCTGGTCACGCTGCCGTGGGCATTGCTGACAATCACGTAGTAGCTGCCACCGGCGCTCGCGTTGCCATACAGGGTCAGGTAGCGCGAGTCGGTCTCGACCAGCGTGCCATTGTGGTACCACTTGTATTGGGCGGCGTTGTTGGCAATCACGCTCAGCGTCGTCATGCTGCCGGGCGCCAGCGTCAGGCTGGTTGGCTGCACCACGATCACCGGCGGCTTTTGCGCGATGACCAGGCAAGCTGGCAATGTCAGGTCGGTCACGCCGGTGGCGACAGTGACGCTGTCGCCGTCCGCGCCGCTTGAGGCGCCCACCTGTACCTGGCTGCTGCGCCGCGCCGCCACCGAAAATTTGCCGTCGGCAGTCGTATGCGCGTAAGCGGTGCCGAAGTAGTCGATGCCTTCGGAGAGCACGCTGGCGTCGATCGGCTGGCCGGCCGAATTGACCACGCAACCGTGGATCATGACGGTGTCGTAAGGCATGTCGGCATTCCACGTCGAAAAGTGCGACACCTGTCCCTCGTAATACTGCTGCGGCAAGTTGCCGGCCAGCGCAGCGGTCCCTTCGCGCACCCACAGGCCGCTCGATTCCTTGAAGTAGTACAGGGGAATGGACAGCGGCGGGCTCTTCGCACCTTGTGGCACGGGAATGCGGATCGTCGCGCTCTTGCCGGGCGCCAGGTTCAGCATGGCGCCGGCGGCGTCGCGCAACGCCACCTGCAAGGCGCCAAAACTTTCAATCGGCGCCGCTTCGCCTTGCGCGCGGTAGTTGCCGGGCATATTGAGCGCACTGATGCCCGGGTCAATCGGCGTCATTTCGACCGAGACCGTGCCGCTGACGGGCGCGCCGGTGGCGGCGGTCACAAAACCGGCAGCGGGCAGCTGCACTTGCGCGGCCGAGCCGGCCAGCACCACTGTGCCGCCCGTTGCCGCGTTGATGTCTTGTTTGGCGGCCACTTTTGCCAGGCGCCGGTCGGCGCTGCTGGTCTTGCCGTTTGCCACGTCGACGGTCGCGAAGTTGGCCGCGTAGTTTGCCTTGGAAAATTGCACGACCACTTGCGTGCCCAGCGGCACGCCGGCCAGGCTGTAGGCGCCGTTGGCGTCGCTGGTAACTTTGAGGCTGCCGATCTTGACGTCGACGCCGGCAATTGCCGCACCGGTTTGCGCATCGGCCACGTGGCCGCTGACAATGCCGGCGTTGGCTTGCCCGGACGGCGTATCGTTATGGTTGCTGCCGCCGCTGCAGCCGCTGACGGCAAACAGGACGGCGCTGGTGAGCGTCAAAGCACGCAAGGCTGTCGTAAATGTAGGCATGGGAAAGTCTTTTCGATGTCGCGTTATAGGATCTGTTTGAAGGGAATAATCAAACAACACCCGAATCTTAATATCAAGATTAACTTTTTTGCAACTACAATCGAAAAATAGTGGTATGCATGTCTATGGGCGCGGACTTACGCGACGCACCAGCCGCCGTCCTTGTACACCAGCTCGTCGTCCAGATACACCGCATCGGTCACCGCAAACACATCGACGTGATAGCGCGCATCTTTGCGCTTGAAGCCGCTCTTTTGATAAACGCCGTGCTTGGCGCCCAGCGACAAGTGAATGCCGCACATGCGTTCGTAGGTGCCGATATCGTTGACCCTGCGCTCGCGCGTAAAAGCGCGGTTCATGCCAAAGCCCAGTTCGCGCACCCAGACTTCGCCTTCGTCGGCGGTGATGATGTCAAGGAGTTTGTCGAATTCGGGCGTGGCATCGATGGCGCGCACCACGCGCCCGCGTTCGATGACCAGCGTGATGGGTGTATCCGGCCGGTTGACCAGGTACGCGGTGTCGCCAAACACATGCACTTGCACGCGCCCGTTGACCGCTTCCAGGTCTTGCGCCTCGGTGAACACTTCGCCGATCGGGAACTGGCCGCCGACATTGTGCATGCCGCTGTAGTGGCCGATATTGAGCTTGGCCGGTTCCAGCGCCGAAGCAAACACCAGCACTTCGCCGCCGCCATGCACGCGTGCGCTCGCGGCCGCGTCAATGCGCACCTTGAGCGCCTGGCCCACGCCGCGATAGTAGGCGCTGTCATAGGCGAGCGCCTCGATGTAATGGGCGCCCTGCGCGCCGGGCATGCGCGACAGGTGGACATGCTCGATCACTTTCAGACCGAGCTTGAACAGCTCGACCCGGATGCGAAACGCTTCAAGGCGAAAATTGGTCGACTGGATCAGCACCACCAGGTCGTGCGCCTGCATGCGCCGGAAGGCGGCCAGCACCTCGGTGGGCGCGACGGTATCGAAGTCGATGAACTGGCCGTGCGGCAGGTTGCGCCGATAGCCTTCGGTGAGCGCGCGCGCCAGGTCCGAGCGGGTGTCGTAGACGACCAGCGCGTTGTGCGCCGGCCCATGTTCGACCACGGTGTGGAGCACGTCGCGCAAGTGGCTGGCGGCAGAGTCGACCGCTTGCGCGTCGATGTCGCCCCAGTGGTCGTGGGGTGCCTGGGCGGGCAAAGTCATGGGGAGGACGGCGTGGATGAATGAGCCATCCATTATACGTGCGTTACACGTGCGTTACACGTGCGTTATATGTGCTAGCTGCTACAGGTCGCTCGCATAGCGCGCTTCCATCTCCTGCTGCGTTTCCAGCGTCTGCATGCCGGTATGGTCATTGAGCATCTGGCCCATGGTCGGCAGCACGCTGCGCATCTGGCTGCTGGCCGGGTCCCACAGCTTGGCGCGCATCAGCGCCTTGGCGCAGTGCAGGTAGGCTTCGGTGACGGCGACCTCGATCACCAGGCGCGGCATGCGCTTTTCCTGCGCAAAGTGCGCCAACAGCGGCGCCTCTTGCGACAGGCTTGCGCGCCCGTTCACGCGCAGCGTTTCATCGCCCCCGGGGATCAGGAACAGCAGCCCGATCTTGTCGTTCTCGACCAGGTTGGACAGCGAATCGAGCCGGTTATTGCCGGGAAAATCGGGCAGCAGCAGCGTGCCGGCCGCCGTCACCTTGACAAAGCCGGGCGGCCCGCCGCGCGGCGAGGCATCCATCTCGCCGCTGGCGCCGGTGGCCAGCACCACAAAGGGCGCCAGCGCAATAAAGGCGATGCAATGGTGGTCAAGCCGGCTTAACTGCTTGGCCACGCTGCGTCCGTGTGCGGGAGGGTAGCGCTCGCGCAAAGCTTCAAGGGTATCGATCATGGAACCCATTATGCCACTAAAATGTTAGACAAAACATCACATGAGAATGTGACCGAAATTCCCCTCGGCATCTCTTCGCGCCCCCGGGCGTTCCACGAAACGGTACCGGGCAATAAAACTGCCCGCCCAAGCCAGTTGCGCTATGATTTGAAAGGCAACAGCGGCCCAGTAACGCGGGACTGCTTTTTATACATATATGGTGGCTAGCAAGATGGCATACAGATGGGAAACGCCGGCCAGTGTCTGGCTGGAAGACGAACACAGCGCCCAGTTCGAACTGAGCTCAAGCGAGGGCTTGAGCCGGATCGACTGGCAGGAGCAGGTGCGCGGCCGCCTGCCGGACGTGGCGCACCTGCTGGGCGCGTCGCTGCCGTCGAGCTGCGCCTGCGCGCCAATTTATCCGGAGGGGTTTGCCTTTTGCCCCACCTGCGGGCGTCCCTTGACTAAACTGGCGGGGCGCGCCAAGGCGCGCGCGGACTGGTGGGGGCCGTGGTCCGACCAGTCGCTGCCGCGCCATGTGCCGCATGGCTTGCCGGTCAGTTCGCTGGCGCTGGGCGAGAGCCTCGAGGAGCGGCCCGCCGCCCCCAGCGTGGGCCGCGCCGAGCTGGCCATGCCGGTGCCGCCCAATGCGCAGTGCGCCTTTGCCGCGGGGGCGTTCGGCTTTCCGGTACAGCGCCTGATTGCGCTCGCGCCCGCCCGCGGCGTGCTGCAGTACTGGGATCCGCTGGCCGCGCTGTGGCACGTGATGGCGGCCGAAGAGCATAGCGCCGACCTGTCGTTTACTTCTTCCGATTACGCGTGGCTGCCGGTTGCCCCCGGGCGCCGCGGCGAAGTGGCGCTGGTGCCCACCGACCGCGGCCTGCAACGCCTGTGGATCAATCCGGTCAGCGAAACCTACCGCACCGAGGCGGTGTTTGACGCAGCCATTGTCGGCGCGCCGGGCGCGATGCGGCGCCACGTGGCCTGCCTGTTCAATACGTCCGCCGGCACGCGCCTGTGGAGCGCGCTGTCCGACCTGACCGGCGTGGTGCTGTACGACTGCGGTGCGCCGGCCAGTGGCTGGTCGCGTCCGATCGGCTACGACTCGCGCCTGTTCTGGCTGCACGCGCAAGGCCAGTTGATCTGGCAGCCGGGCGCGCCGCCGCAATGGATGCCGTGGCCGGCCGGCTGGTCGCCGCGGCTTGAATTTGGCGGCCCCACGCAAAGCCGCGACGGCCGCCTGTGGCTGATCGGTCACGCCGAGCAGTCGTACAGCTTTCTGGAACTGGGCAGGCAACACCCGCAGGTGGAGCCGATCAGCGGCGCGCGCCTGGGCTTTGCCAGCCTGCTGTTCCGGCGCGGCCACGCGGTGGTGGGCGAGCCGTGGGACAGCGAGCAGGTCGAAGACCCGCACGAAGAAGACTCGCTGGTGCTGCCGCTGCTGCGCGGCTTTAACAATAACCGCAGCCAGCCGAGCGGCCTGGTGCTGCGCTTTCATGCCTACACCGGCAAGGCCGAAGACGCGCTGGCCGAGCGCATCATCGCGCGCACCACGGTCGAATGGATCGGCAAGCGCAATGTGATTCTCGACGAGATCGCGCGCCTGTCCCGCCCGCTCGAATGCGTGCCCTTCGTGTACGACAATTGCCTGTGGCTGCACCATCCCGACTGGAATCAGGTACGCGGCTGGCGCCTGGAAGAATTGACGTGAAGCGCGCCCTGGCATGCCTGGCGCTGCTGGCCCAGTCTATGTCGGCGCCGGCGCCGGCGCTGGCGCTGGGTGTATCGCACGTGTTCCTGGTCCAGAACTCGGGCTGGATGGAGCCGTTCTATACCGATCCGCAGTCGCGCTACAAGCCTTTGATCACCGAACTGGTGATGGCGGTGGCGCAGCCGGGCGACCCGATGGTGCTCGCTGCGTTCAACCAGGCGCTGCCCGGCGCGCCGTCGCCCAAGGCGCTGCTCTCGTTCAAGTTCGACGCCAAGTCTTCGCGCAAGCAAGTCGGCGGCGCGCTGGCCGCGCTCGAGGTGGCGCGCAAACCGGGCAGCTTGGCCTACGCCGATACCGACCTCAATGAAGCCGTCGGCACGGCGATTCGCAGCGCGCTGGGCGGCAAGAGCGGCCTGGTATGGCTGGTCACGAACAACCGCAACAGCCCGAACAACGACTTGCAGACGGCGCGGCGCAACCGCGAATTCTATGAGCTGATCCACAGCGGCAGCGCCATCACGCGCGCGCTGGCGTTTCCGCTGCAAATGCCGGTGCAAGGCGCGCACTACCACGCCAACGGCCTGATGATTTACGTGTTTGCGGTGGGCGACGAAGGTGCGCGCCAACTGAAAACGCTGGTGGCCTCGGGCGCCATCGCCAAGGTCATCACCGAACCGGCGGCGCGCTTGAAACCGCTCGACCAGGACCTGGTGCGCCTGGTGCCGCGCAAGGTGAGCGACGCGCCCGGCGTGGCGTTTTCCATGACGCCGACCGGCATGCTGCGCGCCGACGTCAATGCGCAGGCGCGCTCGCCCGCGGCCAGCATCGAATGGCATCTCGAGAACACGATCTATCCGTACACCATCGCCAGCGCGCAGATCAGCGCGCGCTCCAAGGTTGGCAGCGAAGAGCGGCCCATCAGGCTGGCCAGCAGCAGCGTGACGGCGCTCGCTCCCGGCAAGAGCGCGCCGCTGTCCTCGACGATGGCGCTGCCGGTGCGCGAGCTGCCGGGCAAATGGTCGATGGCGGCGGTCGGCAGCGCAGGTTCGGCCTATGTGATGCCGGGCCAGATCGAGCTGCAGCTGACGAACCAGCGGCTCGAACTGTCGCAGGCGTTCCGCCAGCGCATGGCCAGGCTGTTCCCGGGCGACCCGCTGCCCGAGATTTTCACGCCGCCATCGCACATCAAAAGCTCGGTGGCCAAGCTGCCGCTCGTCGTGCGGGTGCACTACGGGGTCGCTCCGCTGGTGGCACTGATTGCCGGTGCGCTGGCGCTGCTCGGCGCGCTGGGCGCGGCGGCGCTGGCCTTTGCGCGGCCGCGCAAGGCGCTCGTCACGGTGGAAGACGAACTGCGCACCATGCACGCGCGCGCCGGCAGCACGCAGCCGATCTTCGACAAGGCGGGCAACAAGGTAGCGCAACTGAAAACCACGCTGTTCGGCCACCAGCTGCTTGACCTGCGCGAAGGCGCGCAGGTGCGGCTGGGCCGCTAGAATTTTTCATCTCTTAAAATAAAACCAGGACCACGCATGCAAACCAACCAGCCACCACAACCCGACCCAGGCTTCAAGCTGCCCGAGGACGACAAGGCATCCAAAGACCCGTTGCCAAAAACGCCCGACAGCAATGCCAACATGCCGGTCGAAGTGACCCCGGTCGCCGGCGCGCCCGTCACCGACACCTCGTCGCGCGACCTGGCTATCGGCGGTGCCGTGTTCATGGTCTTGTTGATCATCTACTTCTTTGTGCGTAACGCCTACGTGCACCACCTCGTGGTCAAGCGCGTGGCGCCGTCTTCTGCCGGCAGCGCCGGCTGGCTGCTGTTCGTCGGCCTGTCGTTCGTTAGCGCCGCGGCGGTGCTGGCCATTATCAACGCCAGCAAGTTCCTGACCTTCGCGGTCACCGCGCCGCTGGTCATCGTCGGCCTGGTTGCATTGGTTGCGGCGCTGTTCGTCGGCCGTCGCTGAACCTTATTGAAAAGATCGAGAAGAGAATATGGCAGAGTTTCCCAACACTGGTAGCGGCAAAAAGGAAGAACTGAAGATCGACCTGCGCCCCACGCTGTTCATCGGCGCCGGCGGCACCGGCATGGAAGTGATGCTGCGCATCCGGCGCCGCATCCTGTCGGAAGTGTGGAACCGCCACAATCCGACCCGGGTCGAAGCGATCGGCCAGTTTCCGGTCGCGCGCTTCCTGCACTTCGACCTGGACAACAACGCCATCATCGACGAGGGAAAATCCCAGCGCAGCGACCCGTGGTTCGAGCTGGTCAAGCTGACCGACGAAGAGCGCCTGATCGAGCCGATCGACCTGCAGCAGTATCACGAGTCCGACGACAGCCTGTCGCGCTTTCCGCTGATCGAATCGTGGATGCCGCTGCGCCCCAAAAAACTGCGTTCGCTGGGCATCGATCCTTCCAAGGGCGCCGGCCAGATTCGCGCCGTGGCGCGCCTGTACCTGTTCGACAAATACCCCAAGCTGCGCGGGCGCATCAAGGGCGCGCTCAATTTCTTGAGCAGCAATGCCGGCAACGAGCGCAAGGAAACCTACCAGCGCCTGGGTTTACAGGTCGATACGTCCAAGTTCCGCATCGTCGTCATCGCTTCGTGCGCGGGCGGCACCGGCGCCGGCACGGCGATCGACCTGGGCTGGATCAGCAAGGCCATCGCGCGCCAGGAAGTGTCGGACAACCAGGTTGACCTGGTGATGTTCATGCCCGCCGGTTACGCCAAGGCCAACAAGGAACGCACCGAGGCCAACGCCTACGCCACGCTGATGGAGCTGGAAACGACCATGCGCGACATGAACGCGCAGGTGCGCTGGGCCGAGCCGGACAGCTTGGTGGGCAAGGGCGCGCCGTTCGACGACGTGTATTTTGTCGACACCGCCAACCTGGCCAACAAGGCCACGCAGGACATCAAGGACGTCTACCAGATGGTGGCCGACACCTTGTTCGAAGACTTCGCCTCGGCCGATTTTGCGAATAAAAAGCGCTCGATCGCGGTCAACCAGCAGCAGCACAAACTGGGCCCGTTCAATCCGCGCGTGCCCGAGCAGCGCTTCGGCGACATGCGCCTGTCGTACTCCAAGGTGTATTCGGCCTTCGGTCAGGCGGTGCTCGACACCCAGCAAAGCCTGCGCGACGATATCCGCGCCTACGAACTGGCCGCGCTGATGGTCAAGGCCTTCTTTGGCCTGATCGGCAGCGACGGCACGGCCGCGCGCCGCGCCGGCGACCAGGAACGCGACATCTTCATGCGCGAGCAGATGTCGATGAGCGAAAGCCCGTTCGATGAATTTCCGGACTTTCGCAAGGGGACGGTCGACGTCACGCCGTTCCAGGAATATGCGCTCACCGGCCAGCTGTTGATGGACAAGGACCAGCGCTCGCTGCTTGAGCGCGTCGAAAGCAAGGTGCAGCACGAGATGGACCGCATCATGGCCTCGTTCGACCTGGGCCTGTGGCGCGAAAAGGTGGCCGAACTGCTGCCGCACCTGGAGCGCGATGCGATCCGCGAAGCCGGCGCCACCGCCGAAACCAGCGAAGACCGCATCAAGCGCCACACCGTGGAACTGATGACGCGCCTGAAGGGCCGCGCGCGCGACCAGCTGTATGCGCTGCTGGACGACCGCAAGCAGGGCGGCCTTGAATTCGTGCTCTCGCTGCTTGAACAGATCAAGGCGCGCCTGCTGCAGCGCGACCTGGGCAACGCCGAACGCAACGGCAAGCGCTACCGCGACATTCGCGACGCGCTGCGCACGCGCCAGGTCGAGGAGTCGCTCGGCAACTTGGGACAGGCGGCCGGAAAACTGTTCGGCAAGGATGCGCAGGCGCGCGAAATCATGGCCCACCTCAAGCGCGACATCGCCGACTATCTGCGCTTTCACATGCTCGCCGTTGCCTCCGGTCAGGCCGTCGAAGTCATGCGCGGCATGTCGGCCTGGCTGGGCGACCCGCTCTCGACCGACGACACCGGCCAGGCCGAATGGAGCGGCATTGCCGGCGAATTCCAGGAAGGGCGGCGCTGCGTGCAGGCCATGCTCGGCGCCGTCGACCAGCGCATCGACCAGCTGCGCGCCGACGCGCGCCACGAACACGCCACCTATATCAAATTGGCCAGCGACGTGCTGCCCGAGCCGGTGAAACTGACCGGCGACATTCAAGGCTGGAGCGAAGAAGTGCTGCTTGAATTCGGCGGCTCGTCGCGCCTGTTCCCGCAGTTGGGCGACGACCGCCTGCGCGCCAGCTTGCTGCTCAAACTGTTCAGGCGCGCGCAGACCCAGTTAAGCGTCGAGCAATTGGCCGGCGAGGAACCGGTCGACCCGCTGCTCGAACGCCTGGGCGCCATGTCGCCGCAGGAGCGCCAGCGCATTTTCAATGAATGGATCAAGAGCGCCATGCCGTGGGTGAACGCACGCTTTTCGGCCGAGTTCACCCCCAAGGCCGACCAGTTCAAGTGCTTCATTGGCGTGGGCGACGTCAACGCCTGGCGCAAGCTGGAAGATGAAATCAAGGCGGCGGTGCCGACCGGCTCCTTCCACGGCGACCTGGTCTCGATCGTCAACACGGGCATCAGCGGCAAGGCCGTGTGCTACATTGAATTGTCAGGCTACCCGATGACGGTGCTGCGCGGGCTGCCGACCTGGCGCACCTCGTACCAGATCGAAAACCCGAAAATCCCGACTCACCTGCATTTTGATGCGACGCGCTTTCGCCATCCGATTTCACCGTCGATGGAAGAACTCAATCGCCTGGCCGACGACTACGAGTGGTTCTTGCAGGCCAATGCGCTCGGCGTCATCCGGCGCAAACCGGACCTGGCCGACCGCGAAGCGTCTTTCCAGCCGCGCGGCCAGTATCTGTTTGAAGTGGAACCCGGTTCGGGCGAGTGGCTGCAGATCGGGAACGAGTTTGCGATCCGCTCGAACGGCTTGCCCGCGTATTACCGCGAGCAGGTCGTCACCGCCGTCCAGCAGCGCCTCGCCAACCTCGGGCCCAGCCAGCTCACGCTGCTCACGGCGCTGATGCGCCACTATCAGCAGCGCGTGTACGAGCCGAAGCTGGAAGTGGACGAAACCGGCGCCCAGCTGCCGTCGCCGTCGCTGCCCAACATTACCGCGCGCCGTCTGTACGAGGACTGGTTCCGGCGCGCGCGCAGCATGACACCGAGCCTCACCACGCGCGACATCGACGCCGCCGCCGCCAGCATGCTTGCCTGGACCGACCTGGTGCCCAATTCGGCCAGCGACGCCTATGCGTGGGAAGTGGAGCGGCCGGTGGACAAGCGGGTGATCAAGCCCGATGTGCTGGCCAGCGAGGCCGAGGCGGCCGTCGCGCTGCAGGAACGCAAGGAGGTTGCGCCAGCGACGTTGGCGGCAGGTGCGGCGTTGGGTGCAAATGCGGGTACAAGTACGGGTGCAAGTGCGGGTGCAAATGCGGGTGCAAGTACGGGTGCAAATGCGGGTGCAAGTACGGGTGCGGGTATGGCCCCGGCGCCGGCGCGCTTCAAGGTATTTTTGAATGGCGCTCAGCATGGTCCGTATTTGCTCGATGAAATCGCCTTGCGCATCGCGCGCGCCGAAATCGGCCCTGCGACTAAAGTATGGCATATGCAGTGGAATCCCAAGGCCGACAAGTGGAAGGCAGCGGGCGACATGCCAGAACTATCTGAGCTGTTCGACAGCGCCATCCCCGACCCTGACAATGACATCCCCGATCCGGAATGACGGCAATGAACCTGCAAGACCAAGTGATTTATCGCTGCATCCACGCGGCCTGCGCGCGGCAGCTGCCGCGCAGGGTGAATTTTTGTCCCTGGTGCGGCACCGGCCAGCACGACGGCGTCGTCAATCCGTCTCATGTGGCGCGCCCGGTGCAGGCCGAGTATCTGGTCGAGCGTCAAACTGAGGGCCAGGGCGGGCACCAGGTTGAGTACCAGGCCGCCTACGAATCGGAGCGTGCCGTCGAAGCGGACGAAGCGGCAGTGGTGCCGGAGATGGCTGCCGCGCCGGTCATTGTCGTGCCGGAGGCGCTGCCGCCTGCCGCGTCCCCACCGCCTCCCGCGCCCCCACCGCCTCCCGCGCCCCCTCCGTCCCCGCCACCTCCCACGCCGCCACTGGCCAAGCCCGCCCCCATGGGAGCTGCAGCCCCGCCAAGGCGCGAACCGGTGCGCCTGCGCTGGTGGCTGGTCGCGGTGGCGGCGCTATGGCTGATCTGGATTTACGCCAAGCCGAACGCCGCCAAGAAAATCGAATCGCGCATTGAAAGCGCGATGACCGCCAGCGCCGAATGCCGCCTGAACGACGCACAGTCCGAGCTCATCGCACTGCGCATGACGCGCGCCACGCCCGCGCAACTCGAGCGCCTGCAGTCGGCCATCAGCACGGCGAGCGCCACCTGCGGCAAGAAAAAGCAGCGCGACAAGGCCTGGGGCGACACCACCAACGCGGTCGAAAGCGCGCTTGCCGAAGGCGATTTCGGTCGGGCGCAGGCGCGCCTGTCGCAGTTCACCAAGCGCTGGAACGAGGATGAGGAATCGCGCAAGCTCAAGGCGCGCATCAATGAACGGCGCGCGGCCGCGCCGCCGCTGGCGCCGTTGCCGCTGCCCGAAGTGATCGAGCGTTCGCGCCCGGTGCTGCCCGCGCCGGCGCCGGGACAGTCCGCGCGCAACCTGATCGACGAAGCGGAACGGGCGCTGCGCGCCGGTAATTACCGCGCCGCCGTCGACAAGCTCGAAACGTGCATCACCATGGTCGATGAAGGCAACCGCGAATGCGCCGCGTTCAAGGTGCATGCTGACCGCATGCTGCGCGAGCGCGAGCGCTGCGTGGCGGCGGGGCGGGTGTGGGTGGAGGATCGCTGCATTTAAGCGGAAAGTATCGTCTTGTAACTTTTGCGCCGCACGCACCGAAACCGGCGTAAGGTGGCCTCTCAATCCTATCCTGACAGGAAGATGCCATGAACCAAGCGAAACCGCTGGCATTGTTCGCGTTGCTGCTGATGTCTGCCGCTGTTCAGGCCGCTGCTCAGACTGCTGTTCAGGCCGCTGTTCAGACCGCTGCTCAGGCCGCTTCTAAGGCTGACACGCAGGCTTGCGCCGCGCCCGTATTTCCGAACTATTCCACCTCGAACCACGAGATTCGCCGCGTCGCGCGCGAGGTCAAGCATTTTCGCGCATGCCAGGATGCGGCGGCGCTCACGGCCGACGTGGCGCAGATTAATCGCCAAACGGCGCAGGTGGAAGCCGGACTGGAAACCTGGCTGGCCGCCACGCTCGATTATTCGCAAGGCCAGCGCGCGCTCCAGCGCCCCTTAAGTTTTGTCGATATCGACCGGATCGAACGCGGGCAGGCGCCGCGCGCAGAGCCGCGCCCAATGCGGCGCCTGCGACCGGCCGCAAGGTCGGATCCGCCGTCGGCGCCGACATTCTGATAGCGCAGCACGGCAGAATAAGCCGCGCGAGGACGATGCCGGTTTGGGCTTTTGAATTACCCCAGCGCCTGCATCTTGATCGCGATCCCCGACAGCACCGCATTGCCCGACAAGGGATCGCGCAAATTCTCATCGAGCAGCGCGTTCAAGTTCACGCCCGGCCGCTCGGCCGCCACGCCCAGCTGCGTGCCCGGCAAATCATGGCCCCAGCCGTGCGGCAGGCTCACCACGCCCGGCATCATGTCGTCCGACACTTCTACCTGCGCGACGATCTGGCGCGCGCCATTGCTAATTTGGGCCCGGGCGCCGTCGGCCAGCCCGAGCCGCGCGGCGTCGTGCGGGTGCACCAGCGCCGTGCAGCGGTAGGCGCCCTTGGCCAGCACCGGCAGATTGTGCATCCAGCTGTTGTTTGAACGCAGCTGGCGCCGCCCGATGATGACCAGGTCCGGCACCGGCGAGGCCAGGTCGGCCTGCACCCGCGCCAGGTCGTCTAGCAGCATCTGCGGCGCCAGTTCGATGTTGCCCGATGCGGTGCGCAGCGCTTCGGGAATGCGCGCGCCCATGGGACCCAGGTCGATCCCCGAAGGCGCGGCCTTGAGGCGCGCCAGCTTCAGTCCGCCCGGCTGCGCGCCGAACTGGTCGCCATACGGACCGCTGCGCAGCGCCAGTTCCAGCTTGCGCTCGGCGCCCTTGAGCGGCGCCAGCGCGGCCAGCACGGCGGGAGCAGCCGCCCCCATCGTCTTGTGCACCTCCTGCTCGAGCGCGGCGTCGTCCAGCGCGCCGATGTCGGCCTGCGCGCCCAGTCCCATGGCGATGGCCGCGATGCGCAGCATGCTCTCCCATTCTTCGGGCTGGCCGGGCGCGCGCGCCAGCACGGGCGCACTGTAGCGCGCATGGTTGTGATGCGAGAATTGGGTGAAGGTGACGTCGTAATGGGCTTCTTCCAGCGGCGACAGTCCCGGCAAGATCACGTCGGCGTGGCGCGAGGTTTCATTGAGGTAGATGTCCATGCTGACCATGAAGTCGAGCCCGTCGAGCGCGGCAGCCAGGCGCGCGCCGTTCGGCGCCGACAGCACCGGATTGCTGCCAATGGCGATCAGCGCCTTGATCTGGCCGGGGCCGGGCGTGTCGATTTCTTCGGCCAGGCAGGTCAGCGGCAGTTCGCCGAGCATTTCGGGCACGCCCGAGACGCGCGAACGATAGCGGCCGCTGACAATGCCGCGCCCGGCGCCCGGCGCGCCGCGCGTGTTGGCGGCAAAGGCAGCCGCCTTGGGGAACATCGCACCGCCTTCCTCGTCCAGATGGCCCGAGAGCACGTTGATGACGTCGATCAGCCACGAACACAGCGTGCCAAATTGCTGGGTGCAGGTACCGATGCGCCCGTACACGGCGGCGCGCGGCGTGGCCGCAAGCGTGCGCGCCAGCTCGCGCATGGTGGCCGCGCCAATGCCGCAGCGCCCGGCCATGGCCTCGGGTGCGAAGGCGCGCAGTGCCGCGCCCAGTTCGGCCACGCCGGCAACGTGCCCGTCCAGCCGGCCCAGGCGCACCAGCTGCTCGTCGAACAGCGTGTGTGCGATCCCGAGCAGGAAAAAGACGTCGGCCCCGGGCCGGATAAAGTGGTGGACGTCAGCCACGGCCACCGTTTCGGTGCGGCGCGGGTCGATGACGACAATCTGGCCGCCCCGCGCGCGCAGCGCCTTGGCCTTGCCGCGAAAGTCGGGCACCGTCCACAGGCTGCCGTTCGAGACCATGGGATTGGCGCCCAGCATGAGTAGAAAATCGGAACGCTCGATGTCGGGTACCGGCACCGACATCCAGCTGCCGAACATCAGGCCGCACGCGAGCATCTTGGGGATCTGGTCCACGCTCGAGGCCGAGAACATATTGCGCGTGCCAAGTGCGCGGGCTAGAGGCGGAAAGTAGAGCGACAGGCCCATCTTGTGCGAGACCGGGTTGCCGAGCACGGTGGCCACCGCGTTCGGCCCGCCGGCGGCGATGATGGAAGGCAGGCGCCGTTCAATTTCGGCGTAGGCTTCTTCCCAGCTCGCTTCCATAAAGACGCCGGCGCGCTTGATGAGGGGCGTACGCAGGCGGTCCGGGTCGTCGTGCAAGTCTTTCAGACCGATCGCCTTGGGGCACAAAAAGCCGTGCGAGAACACGTCCTTCGCGTCGCCCCGGATGCGCACCACCTTGCGCTCTTCCAGATCGAGTGCGAGGCCGCAGGCGGCTTCGCAAAATGGACAAATCCGGTGCGCGCTGGCAGTGTGCAAGGTCATGGCGGTCTCTTTCTCTGAAAATCGAACGGTCGTTCTATTGTCAGGATTGCAGCAGCAACTGTCAACCGTAATCTCGTGCGCGGGTGTATGCTACAGGGCAACCACAACCGTATGAGGGCACCATGAACACGACTATTTTTACCCGCAGCGCCGTCGCGCTTGCCATGCTCGCAGCGCTGGGCGCCTGTACCAAGCCGGGCGAGCCGGTAGGGCCGGCGCAAAAGGCGGGCGCCGCCCTCGACAAGACGGGCGACCAGATTGCGGCCGAACTGCACAAGCCGATCGACAAGGCCAATGAAGCGCAAAAGGCGATGAAGGACGCCGCGCAGCAGACGCGTTCAAATATTGAGGAAGCCACTGCCGACGCCAGCCGCGGCATCGACAAGGCGACCGTCGAAGTGGGCAAGAAGGTCGAGCAGGCGGGGGAGAAGATCCAGGAAGCGGGCAAATAGGACGACAAGGCGACGGCAGGGCGCCTTTGGCGGGCGCCTTTCGGCAAGCTGGCTCGCCGCCCTTACACGCGCGCGCGCTGCTCGGGCGCGCCGGCAGTGCGCGGCAGCGGCGGCGCACTGCTCCCGCCCAGCACGATCGACAGGTCGACGAAGCCTGCGCGCCAGGCGCGCTCCAGATCCTGTTCGATCGATTCCATCGAAGTTTGCTCGAAGTTCGAAAATCCGCGCACACCGTAGGCGCGGTTGCGCCCGTGCGCCTTGGCCAGATACAGCGCCATGTCAACCAGGTTGACAGCGCGCTCCCATGGCAGCGCGTGGGTGCCGGGCACCAGCGGAAACGGCGCAAAGCCGATCGACACATCCACCGCAATCTTGGTGTCCTGGTACTCGATCACGGTCGATGAAATGCCCACCAGCAGGCGGCGCGCGATTTCCTCGACGCCGCTGCGCGGAATGGCCGGCAAGAAGGCGAGGAACTCTTCGCCGCCCCAGCGTACGATCATGTCGGTCTCGCGCAAGATGTCGCGCATGCTGTCGGAGATCATTTTCAGCACGGCGTCGCCGGCGGCGTGGCCGAAGGTGTCGTTGACGTGCTTGAAATGGTCGACGTCGAGCAGGAACAGGGCGCCCACGATCTCTTCGCCGGAGGTGCCGGCGCCGCGCTTTTCCACCTGCAGGTGGGTGCGCATGAATTCCTGGAAGTGGCGCCGGTTGTACAGGCCCGTGAGCGGATCGCGCGAACTTTGCTGCTTCAGTTCCAGGTTCTTGACCTTGAGCTGGGCGTTCGCGTGGCGCACCTTGCGGTACAGGATGCCGACGATGCCGGCGGCCAGCGCAAAGACCACGGCTAGCAGCCACCAGACGCGCTGCTGCAGGCGGCGGTTGTCGATCTCGGTGGTCTTGAGCTGGTTCTCGCGGCTGAGCAGCTCGATCTGGCGCTGCTTTTTCTCCGCTTCGTACTTTTCCTGCAGTTCCCAGGTGGCCTTTTGGCGCCGCTTTTCGAACAGCTCGTTGGAGATTGCGCGCTCGCGGTGATAAGCCTTGACCGCGCCCGCGTAGTCGCCCGCGCGTTCCAGCGCGGCGCCGTACTCGATCAAGACATCTTGCAGCTCCGGCTTGTTGCCCGATTTTTCATACCAGGCCAGGCCTTCCTCGAAGTTCTTTTTTCCTTCGGCCATGCGGCCCTGGCCCAGAAAGGCCTGGCCCAGGTTCAGGCGGCCGGTGGCGATGGTATTGTCGTCGTTGATTTTCTGCGCTGCGGCGATCGCCTGCAGCGCGTAATCGATGGTGCGCTGGTAGTCGCGCTCCTTCAGGTAGCTGTCCGACAGGTTGACCAGCGAGGACGCCATCATGCCATCCGCGCCGATCTGCTTTTCGTATTCGAGCCCGGCCAGCAGCGCGCGCAGGCCGCGCTGCGGCTGGTTGGTCTGGATCGCCAGGCCGTATTCGGTCGATTTCAGCGCTGACATGCGGCCAGGCGAGTTGGTCTTTTCGGCGATCGCCGTCGCTTCGGCCAGCGTTTCGAAACCTTTGTCAAACTCGTGCATCTGGCCGTACAGCGTGGCCAGCGCATCGAGCGCGGTGACCACCAGGCGCGGCTTGCCCAGCTCGCGCGCCAATTTCAGGCCGACCTGGATCTTGCCCAGCGCAGCCGGAAAATTGCCGTCTTCGACATACGCATCGCCCGACGAGAGCGTGGCGCGCGTGCGCAGCTGCAGGTCGTCGGTCAGGTTGGCGACCCGCTCGCCTTCCCACACCAGCTGGTGCGACAAAGTTTTTTCATTGTTTGCAAAGGCCGAATAACCCTTCGTCATCAGGGCCATGGCCAGCGTGCGGTTGTCCTTGCTCGAGCGCGCCAGCGCCATCAATTCGTCGGCAACCGCAGTGCCGGTCTTGTTGTCGCCATTGGCTCGGTGCGACCAGCTGAGTAATTCAAGGTAGTCTGCCTTGTCGCGCAGCGGCGCGCTGCGCGACTCGGCGTCGAGCTTGAGCAGCAAGGCGCGCGCCCTGGGCGGCACGAAGCGCTCTTCGGCCACTTGCTCGAGACGGTCATGAATGGTGGGCGGCTGGGCCAGGGCGAGCGACGACAGCAGGCATAGCGGTGCCAGCATGCTGCGGCTCTTGCGAGCCCACGAATTGTCCGATGACCTAGCCAACATCCGGTTCCCATTGCAAATGATTAATAGTCTTGTGGAGAGACTACGGCGGTAATTATATTCTTGTTGCAGCATGGAAATCTCAACCAGTATCGAAATTTTCTCGTGATGTGCACAAATACAGAATGTGTTGGATAAAATGCATGTCTGTTTAATATTGATTGGCAGCTCAGGTGACGCATCGGCCCGATTCGCCTTCTATGCCGTGATTCCTGCGCTTTGTCCGATTGCCCCCAACGGCGCGCTCGCTCTGCCTTACATTGCCTACATACCAACCCTCCAGACCAGGAATCGCCATGCTTGAGATCCGCAACGTCGTCAAACAATTCGGCAAGAACGTCACTGCGGTGAGCGACGTGTCGCTCACGCTCGAGCGCGGCGTAGTCGGTCTGATCGGCCACAACGGCGCCGGCAAGACCACCTTGATGCAGATGATCGCCACTTTGATGCGCCC
Organism: Massilia sp. TWP1-3-3; assembly: GCF_049897805.1. Lineage (NCBI taxonomy): Bacteria > Pseudomonadati > Pseudomonadota > Betaproteobacteria > Burkholderiales > Oxalobacteraceae > Massilia > Massilia sp. TWP1-3-3. Next base: position 218,960 of record NZ_JAFCWX010000006.1, on the reverse strand, counting down.
GTCCAGCGGCCAGATCGTCTTCGACGGCGTCGACATCGTCAAGAAGCCCGACCACATGCGCCGCCGGCTTGGCTTTTTGCCGCAGGACTTTGGCGTCTACCCGAATCTGTCGGCGCTCGAATTCATGCAGTACTTCGCCGCGCTCAAGGGCGTGCGCGACCCGGCCCGCATCCGCTACCTGCTCGAGCTGGTGAACCTGCACGACAAGGCCGACCGTCCCGCAGCCGCGTTCTCGGGCGGCATGCGGCGCCGCCTCGGCATCGCGCAGGCGCTGCTGAACGACCCGGAGATCCTCGTGGTCGACGAGCCGACCGCGGGCCTCGACCCGGAAGAGCGGCTGCGCTTTCGCAACCTGCTGGCCGACCTGGGCTTCAATAAGCTGGTCATCATCTCGACCCACATCGTGTCCGACGTCGAGACCATCGCCGGCCAGCTGGCCATCATGAACAAGGGCAGCCTGGTAGTGTGCGACACGCCCGAAGCGATCCTGGAGCACGCGCGCGGGCGGGTGTGGGCGGCCAGCGTCGAGGCGGCCGACTACGACGCGCTGCGCGCCAGGGTTCACGTGCTGCACGCGCAGCGCCAGGGCCAGACGGTGGCGCTGCGCATCACCCACGGTCAATCGCCGTGCGCCGGGGCGCAGCTGGTTGAGCCGAGCCTGGAAGAAGCGTTGATGGCGCAGCGCCAGGCACTCCAGGAGGCCGCGTGAACTTCGCCGCCTTCAAGGCGCTGGCGATGAATGAAGTGAGGCTGCGCCTGCGCCGCACCTCGACCCTGGTCGCGCTGCTGGCCGTGTCCATCATCAGCTGGGCCATGATGGGCGACCCGGCAAGCGGCGACGCCGTCATCGTCATCAACAATACGCGCGTGCTCTATACCAGCAACGTGATCGCCATCGGCAGCGCGTCGCTGGCCTGTATCCTGTTTGGCCTGGGCGGGTTTTACCTGGTGCGCGGCCGGGTCGCTGAAGACGTGCGCAGCGGGATCGGCAGCGTGATCGGCGCCACGCCGGTTGGCAATGCGCTGTTTCTGGTAAGCCGCTGGGCGGGCGGCGTGGCCTACCTGGGCGCGCTGATGGTCGCCTTCATGTGCACCATGCTTGCCTTGCACCTGGTGCGCGGCGACGGGCCGATCGCGCTGCTGGTTTACCTGCAGATCTACGCGCTGCTGCTGTTGCCGATGCTGTTCTTTACCGTCAGCTGCGCGATCCTGTTCGACAGCGTCGCTTCTCTGATGGGCAAGGCGGGCGACGTGCTGTACTTTTTTGTCTGGTGTTTTCAGCTGAGTGCGGCCATCGCCGTCACGGCGGGCGTGTCGCGCCACGTGCCGCTGGTGACGATGTTCGATTTTTCCGGCATTGGCGCAGCCATGCTGCTGATTCGCCAAGGCTTCGACACGACCAATATTTCGCTCGGCGGCGGCTCGTTCGACGCGGCACTGGCGCCCTTGACGCTGCCGCACTCGCTATGGTCGGCCAGGCTGGTCGCCATGCGCTGTGCGTCAGGCGCGCTGGCCTTGCTGCCGCTGCTGCCGGCGGTGCTGCTGTTCCACCGCTTTTCGCCCGACCTGGTCAAGATCTCGAGCGCGGCCAAACGCCGCTCGCCGCTGGACGTGCTCGATGGGATGCTGCGCCCGCTCGCCAAAACCGTGCAGCCGCTGTTTCGCCTGGCCGCCAGGCTGCCCGGCATGGCGGGCCAGGTACTGGCCGACATCGCGCTCACGTTCGTCACTTCGCCGTCCGCGCTCGTCGCCGTGCTGGGCATCACGCTGGCCGCCATGGTGGTGCCAGCCAAGGCACTCGGTCCGCTCCTGATGTTCTCGGCGGCGCGTTGGGGCATCCTGGTGTGCAACCTGAGTACGCGTGATATGGAAGCTGATACGCAAGAGATGACGGGCGCCGTGAAAGGGGGCGTCATCCGGCGCTTCGTGCGCCAGTACGCGGCCACGGCGCTGCTCGGCTTCATGTTCATGGGCATGGTGGCGCTGCGCTTTTCGCTCACGCAGCCGGTGCGCGCCCTGGCGCTGGTGGCCGGGGTGCTGTGCCTGTCGGCGCTGGCCAGCTTGTTCGGGCGCTGCGCCGGCACCTCGCGCCTGTTCCTGGCGCTGTTCTTGTTTGGCCTGTACGTCGCCGTCAATGTCGTCACGGTGCCGATGATCGATGCCTTTGGCTTTAACGGCGTGGCCAACGCGCATTCGGCGCTCGCTTACCTGGCCGTCGGCGCGCTGGCGCTGGTTGGCGGGTATTGGTGGAACCGGCGCGCCGCCTGAACGAACAGGACTTGACCAACAGTCGCGTTTGCCGCACACTAGAACGTTAATTTAAGAGCAATATAGAATCTTATTCATGTTCACACAAAATTCCACGCGCGGTGTACGGCGGGTCCGGGTTGTGCTGGCAGTGAGCATTGGCGCCATGTTGGCGGGCTGCGCCGCGCCCCCGGCGCCGGCGGTGGAGGCCAGCGCGCCGGTCGTGGTTGCACCTTTCATGGCGCAAGTGGTCGGCCTGCAGTGGCTCAACCCCCTGCAGCGGCGCGACTATCCGGTCGAATGGCAACTGCTGTGGACGCTGGGACTGGTCCAGCCGAACAAGACCGACACCAAGCCCTTACCCAAGAAATATGCCTCGGTGCAAGCGCTGAACGCCATTGCCAAGGGCAAGGCAGGCAAAACCAAGTTGGCCTCCTACCATCAAAAATACGTGCGGGAGTTGACCGGGCAATTTCACGAGAATTATTTTTCAAGCTCCCAGTATTTCTATAACGCTTACTCGCTGCAAGACAAGAGCACCTGGCGCGAACTGGCCGGCATCCATGTCGAGTACGCGCTGCCCAAGAGCGGCCTGGATGCGGCCACGGCGGCAGCGTTCACGCGCGACAGCATCACGGCCCGCTTTGAAATCGGCAACAAGTTCGCGCCCACGCTGTGGACGCGCGCCACGCCGCCGGACGTGCAGGTCACGCTCGGCGGGGCCAATGCCGGCTTCGCGTCGCTGTCGGCGGCGCTGGCCTACCTCGAGGCGCACCCGGACCAGACAGTGTGGGTCATGAACTGGGACGCACCGAGTTTTCCGCCCAAGGAAAAGCAAATCAACGAGAACATGGTGCTGCTGATGCTGGCCGGCCCCGCCTACAAGACCGAGCGCGCGCCGCTGGCCTGGCTGGCTTATCCGGCCACCCGCAAGGCCGGCGCGACGTGGCCCGCCACGCTGGCCGAAGCGACGCGCAATGCGGGCCGGCGGCCAGCGGACATCGGGTACGTGATTCACGATGCGGGCAACCAGAGCGCAACGTCGGCGCCGCGCCGTGCCAGCCTGGCGGCGGCGCTGGGCACGGTCGACTTTACGAAGCAGGCCTTCGATACGCCGGCGCTGCTGGGCGAGATGGGGGCGGGCACCGCGCTGACCAATGTGGCGCTGGGGATCGCGTACGCCAATCACTTCGGCAAGCAGGTGCTGGTAGCCGGAACCACGGCGCCGGACGACACCACCGCGATGCTGGTGTCGCCGCCGGCCGTGGTGCGGCCGATTGACGCCAACGCGCCCTGGCACCGGGCGCGCGTTGGCAATCTCGCCTTCAAACCATGGTGGGGCTTGCGCCATGATGCGAAGCCGGCGCTGCAGGGGTTCTCGAACTAAACCCTCGGCGCGCTCTTACACGGCCAGCTGCTGCAGCAAATACAAGCGCTGATACAGGCCACCGTCGATCTGCATCAGCGCATCATGCGGTCCCGATTCCTCGATCCGGCCGTGATTGAGCACCACGATCTGGTCCGCGTCGCGGATGGTCGACAAGCGGTGCGCAATGGCGATGATGGTTACCTTGCCGCGCAATTCATTCATTGCCTCCTGCACGACCTGCTCGGTCTGGCTGTCGATGCGCGACGTTGCTTCGTCCAGCAGCAGGATGCGCGGCTTGCCGGCCAGCGCGCGCGCAATGGCGATCAGCTGCTTTTGTCCGCTCGACAGGCGCGAGCCGCTTTCGCCGAGCGAGGTCTCGTAGCCATGTTCGAGCGCCATGATGAAACCGTGCGCATGCGCCGCGCGCGCCGCCTCTTCGATCGCCGCGTGCGGCAAGCCGCGCCCCATGTCGATGTTTTCGCGCGCGGACGCCGCCAGCAGGAACGGATCCTGGGGCACCAGCCCCACGGCAGCGCGAAAATGTTCATTGTCGATGGCGTCCAGCGGCCGCCCGTTGATCTCGATACAGCCTGGCGGCGACGGGTAATAGCGCAGCAGCAGCGAGAGCAGCGTCGACTTGCCGCTGCCGGTATGCCCGACGATTCCGAAAAACGCGCCCTGCGGCACAGCCAGGCTAAGCTGGTGCAGCACATCCTGTCCGGGTGCATACGCAAACGTCAGGTTGCGAATTGCCACCGCCGGCGCGCCGGCCACCGGCCCCGCCCCCTGTGCTGCAGCGCCCTTGCCGGCATCGTGTTCAGGCGCGCCCGCTTCGTCCAGCAAGGCCGACACGCGCGCCGTTGCCACCACTGCCTGCTGCAAGCCGCTGAACTGCATGGTGATCTGGATCAGCGGCTCGATTACGCGCGCAATGTAGCTGATAAAGGCGTACAGCACGCCCACCTCGATCGCATTCATCTCGCGCTGGCCAAAGCTGTAGATCACCACCGCCAGCAGCACCACGTTCAAAAAGTCGAGCGCGGGCCGCAGCAAAAACGCGTTGGCCCGCAGTTCGGCCAGGCGCGCCTTGTAGTGGCCGTGGTTGGTGGCGGCGAAGCGCTCGGCAAAACGCGATTGCGCATTATTGGCCTGCAGGACGCTCATGCCGCTGATCGATTCCGCGATCTGGCCATTGATCTCGCTGCGCAGCGCGCGCGCGCGCGTGACGGCCGGCGCCGACAGGCGCTGGTACAGGAACACGATGGCCACCACCGCCGGCACCAGCGCCAGCACGATCAGCATCAATCGCCAGTCCAGCCACGCCATGGCGATCATGGTCCCGATCAGCACGATCAGACTGTCGAGAATGGCAAACAGCACCTGGATGTACAACGTCTTGACCGCTTCGGTGTCGTTGGTCACGCGGCTGATCAGCTGGCCCGTCACGGCGCGGTCGAAAAACGCCATCGGCAGGCGCAGCACATGGCCGAACACCCATTCGCGCAGGCGCTGCACCGAGCGCATCGCCAGGCCCGACAGGCGCACCAGCTGCAGGTAGCGCAGGCCGGACGCGATCCAGCCGGTCAGCAGCATGGCGCCCAGCAGGGTGGCCATGCGCGGCCAGTCGAGGTGGCGCGGCAGCAGATGTTCGTCGATCAGCGCCTTACCAAGGATCGGGCCGATCACTTCCAGGCCGGCGGCCAGGATCAGCCAGAAGGTGGCCCAGCCCAGGTGGCGGCGGTCGGGATGGGCGGCGCGCCGCAACAGGGCGAAGGCTTGCGCCGCCTGCGCGCGCATCGCCTTGGGCGTGGTATCAGAGTGCATCGAGACTGGCCTCCAGTTGTTGGTAGCGCCACTGGCTGGCGTACCAGCCGCCGTGCGCGAGCAGTGCGTCGTGGGTGCCCGATTCGGTGATGCGTCCGCCCTTGAGCACGACGATCAGGTCGGCGCCCACCACCGCCGACAAGCGATGGCTGGCGATGATGGCGCTGCGCTGCCTGGAGCCGCGCCGCAGTTCTTCAAGATGCTCGAGGATGCGCGTTTCGGTGCCGGTGTCGACCGCCGAGAGGGCGTCGTCCAGCAGCAGCAAACTGCTGTCGGCCAGCAGCGAGCGGGCAATGGCCACGCGCTGGCGCTGGCCGCCCGACAGGGTGATGCCGCGCTCGCCCACATGGGTTTCGTAGCCGGCCGGGAAACGCAAAATGTCGTCGTGGATCGCCGCCATGTCGGCTGCATGCTCGACCTGGGCGCGCGTGGCGAGCGGCCGGGCCAGTGCGATGTTGTCGGCAATGGTGGCCGAAAACAGGAACGACTCCTGCGGCACCCAGCTCATCGCGCGGCGCAAGGTTGCCAGCGTATAGTCGCCCAAGGCATGAGCGCCCCACGAGGCGCTGCCTTGCTGCGGCGTGACCTGGCGCATCAGCACCTTGAGCAGCGTGGTCTTGCCGGCGCCGGTGGGCCCGACCAGGCCGAGCGTCTGGCCCGGCTGCAGCGTCAGTGAAATGCCGGCCAGCGCCGGCGTGGCCTGGCCCGGGTAGGCGTAGGTGACGGCATCAAGCACCAGAGGGCCGCTCGCGAGCGCGCTCAAGGTGCCGTCATCGTCCACCGACAGCGGCGCGTCCAGCAGCGGCTGCACGCGCGCCAGCGCGGCGCGCCCCCGTTCGATGAGCGAGAGCACCCAGCCGGCCGCGAACATGGGCCAGATCAGCTGGCCAAGGTACATCGTAAAACTGGTCAGTGAACCGATGCTGAGTTCACTGTTCCACACCAGGTAGCCGCCCAGGCCGAGCGTAAGCACGCTGGCGGCGGTCAGCGTCCAGCCGACTGCCGGCTCGTAGGCCGCTTCCCACTTTTGCGCGGCCAGGCTGGCGTCGGCAGCGCGCGCGGCAAGCTCGCCGAACTGTTTTGCGCTGTGCTGCTCCAGCCCCAGCGCGCGCAGCGTACGTACGCCCGTCAGCGCTTCCTGCACATGGTCGTTCAAGGCCGAGAAGCGCTTGAGCGAATCGGTTGCTGCCACATGGATGTGGCGCGAGATGCGCCAGAACGCGAACGCCATCAGCGGGAACGGCAGCAGCGCAATGCTGGCCAGGCGCCAGTCGACGCCCAGCATCATAATCCCCAAGACCATCACCAGTGTCAGCGAGCCGTCAAAGCCGGCCAGCATCGCTTCGCCGGCCGCCATTTCAATGGCGTCGATGTCGTTGGTGGCCAGCGCCATCAGGTCGCCCGTGCGCTGCTGCTGATAGAAGGCCGGACCCTGGGCCGACAGGCGTGCGTAAAAGCGGGTGCGCAGTTCGACGCCCAGCTGGTAGGCGGCGGCGAACAGGCGCAATCGCCAGCTCACGCGCAGCAGGTAGATCGCCAGGCCCATGCCGAGCAGTTGCGCGATATCGAGCAGCAAGGCGTGCGCGCCCAGCGTGTGCGCGGCCAGGCCGTCGATCATGGCGCCCACCTTGCGCGGAATGAGGACGGTAAACGCGGCCACGCCGATCAGCATGGTGCCCGACGAGACGTAGGAAGGCCAGTGGCGACGCACGAAATTGAAGACGAGCCGCGATAAAGTCATTCCCCACCCTATTGATGCGGCCAGAAACAATTAACGGGCCGAAGCCCGTCAATTTACTACTTCTGGCCCATCGGCGCTGAGCGCGCCTGATTGTGGTCTTGTTTCTTCTTTATTTCTTCTTCTTGGATTTGGCCGTCGGCAAGTCGAGCTGCTGCTGGGCGACGACCGGTTTGCCCGACACGGGCGCTGGCGGTGGCGACGCCTCGACCGGCTTGATGCCGGTGACAACCAGCGGCTTGGTGGCGACTGCAGGCACCGGCGCGGCGGCCGGCGTGGCGGCCACGGTACCGTGCGCGACCTTGCCGAGCGCCTTGGCGATGGGCTTGGCTTTCGCGTCAAGCGGGGCAGCCGGGGTGGCGACCGCTACCGCAGGGGCAGCGGCTTGCGGCTCGGCGACCGGAGCGATAAATTCAACCGCTGCCGGTTCCGGGCTCAGCTGCGCGTTCAGCTCGGTTTCCAACTGCGCGTTCAACTGCGCCGGCGGCACAGCTTCCGGTTCAGCTTGCGGCGCAGCTTCCAGTTCAGCTTTCGGCTCAGCTTCCGGCTCAGCTTCCGGCTTGACCAGGGCCAGCCCTGGCTGTGGCGCTGCCGGCTTCGCGTCGGCAACCGTGTCGGCCAGCACCGCGCCGGCGCCGGTGGCAATGGCCATCAATTGGCGGTTGTAGGCCAGCAAGCCGTCAATACTTTCCTGGGTCCGATTGGTCAGCGCGAACAGATCGCGCGGATCCTTGGCGGCCAGCAGTTCGACCACGGCGGCCGACGATTTCTCCATCGACGCGCGCGAAACGCTCAGGTTCAGGGCGACGATTTTCTGCGCGCTCTCGAGTGCCCTTGCGGTAAAATTTTGAAAGAAATTCATCTGTGCTTCAACTTGCGACTTGCTCGCAGCGGAAAACTGTTCCGGAAGAGTGCTCATGGGATGTCCTTTGGATGTTTGTGATGCGGTGCAATATTCCTTAGTCTATCCATGATTGCTGGTGTTGAAAAGAACTTTCTCCAAGATTGGCGCCAATAAATATTGCAATGCAGCATGCATGATTGACAAAGATAATTCGCTTAGACGCATATCCGACTCAAGCACTACAATCAGGATTCCCCCAGCACAGGAGCGGTTATGGATTTCGTGATTCGCAATGCCAGCCTGCCCGACGGCCGGCGCAACATCGACATCGCCATCGACGGTGGAACAATTGCCGCGGTAGCCGAGCGCCTGCCGCTGCAAGGCGCGCGCGAATTTGACGCCGAAGGCGACTTGGTCACGCCGCCTTTCGTGGACGCCCATTTCCATATGGATGCCACCCTGAGCGTCGGCCTGCCGCGCGTCAATGCGAGCGGCACGCTACTGGAAGGCATCAGCCTGTGGGGCGAACTGAAACCGAGCCTGACCCAGGATGCCTTGATCGAGCGCGCCATGCAGTACTGCGACTGGGCCGTGGCGCGCGGCTTGCTGGCGATCCGCTCGCATGTCGACATTTGCGACGACCGCCTGCTGGCCGTCGAAGCGCTGCTGGAAGTCAAGCGCCGCGTCGCGCCCTACCTCGACCTGCAGCTGGTGGCCTTCCCGCAGGACGGCATTTTGCGCAGCCCGGGCGCTTTCGCCAACCTGAAGCGCGCCATCGGCATGGGCGTGGATGTGGTGGGCGGCATTCCCCATTTCGAGCGCACCATGCAGGAAGGCGCCGCGTCGGTCAAGCTGCTGTGCAAGTACGCCGCCGAGCAGGGCTTGCGCGTGGACATGCATTGCGACGAATCGGACGACCCTTTGTCGCGCCATATCGAAACGCTGGCATACGAAACGCAGCGCCTCGGTTTGCAGGGCAGGGTGGCGGGCTCGCACCTGACCTCGATGCATTCGATGGACAATTACTATGTCAGTAAATTGCTGCCGCTCATTGCCGAGGCGGGCGTTGCGGCCATTGCCAACCCCTTGATCAACATTACGCTGCAGGGACGCCACGACAGCTATCCCAAACGGCGCGGCATGACGCGCGTGCCCGAACTGATGGCCGCCGGCGTCGACGTCGCCTTTGGCCACGACTGCGTGATGGATCCGTGGTACAGCCTGGGGTCGGCCGACATGCTCGAAGTGGCGCACATGGGCCTGCACGTGGCGCAAATGACGGGCCAGGAAGCGATGCACCGCTGCTTTTTGGCGGTCACCGAAACACCGGCCAACATCCTGGGCTTGACCGGCTATGGCATTGCGCCCGGCTGCCACGCCGACCTGGTGCTGCTGGACGCCGGCAGCACGGTCGAGGCGATCCGCCTGCGCGCCGCGCGCCGCCTGGTGATGCGGCGCGGCGCGGTGGTAAGCGAAGCGCCGCGCGCCAGCGCGACATTGAACTTGCCGGGCCGGCCCGGTCAAACAGGCTTTCGACTGGGACGCTGACTGCCATGGCCATGCACATACTCGATACCGAACGGCTGCGCCTGCGCACCATCGACGAGGAGGATGCGCCGTTTTATCTGGAACTACTCAACAGCGAACCGTTCATTGCCAATATCGGCGACCGCGGCATCCGCACGCTGCCGGCGGCGCGCGCGGCGATTGCCGCCGGCCCCGTGGCCATGCAACAGACGCACGGCCATTCGATTTACCTGGTTGAGCTGCTGCACAGCGGCGAGCCGATCGGCATGGCTGGTCTCATCAAGCGCGCTGCGCTCGATGATGTGGACCTGGGTTACGGCTTGCTGCCGCCGCATTTCGGGCGCGGCTACGCCACGGAAGCGGCGCGCGCGCTGCTGGTGCACGCGCGCGAGGCGGTCGGCTTGCGCCGCCTGCTGGCCATCACCTCGCCGCACAACCATGCCTCGCATGCCTTGCTGCTCAAGATCGGCATGCGCTACCAGGGCGTGCTGCAGCTTGACGACGGCCCCGCGCGGCTGTACGCCATCGGGCTGGCCTCAGGCGCCTGAATCAGGCCATGTTGTTTGTCGATCATTTTCGATTCGTGCGCGGCAAATAAATTGCACTCTGTATATATAATGCCCGACTGATCGCGTATTTTTTGTTCTTCTACGCCACTATCAAAGGATCCAATGTCCAACCATAAAAGTTTGCAGCTTGCAAAGATTATTACCAAGTATGAGGCCGAATTGCTGGAAGTATGGCTGTCAGGCTTGATGACACGAATGATTCGCCGCGACAAGAACGCCGAAGCCGAACTGCGCCAGCAGGCGGCGCGCTTCCTGCCGCTGCTGGTGCAGGCGATCGAACGCGGCGCCACCACCGATATCGAAGCGGCGCCCTGGGACGACACGCGCCACATGCTCACCGAGATCTCGCAGGCGCGCGTGCGCCAGGGCTTCTCGTCGATCGAGACGGCCAGCTTCATCTTTTCGCTGAAAGACCCGCTGTTTACCTACCTGCGCACCGAGCTGGCCAACGATCCGCTGCTCCTGATCGAAGAAACCGCCGCCACCAGCAGCCTGTTCGACCGCCTCGGCCTGTTTACCGTCGAGGTGTACCAGAAGGCGCGCGAGCAGATCATCCTGCGCCAGCAGCAGGAACTGCTCGAGCTGTCCACGCCCGTGGTGCAGCTGTGGGACGGCGTGCTGGCGCTGCCGTTGATCGGCACGCTCGACAGCGCCCGCACCCAGGTGGTGATGGAAAGCCTGCTGCAAAAAATCGTCGACACCGGCGCCTCGATTGCGATTATCGACATCACCGGCGTGCCGACGGTCGACACCCTGGTCGCGCAGCACCTGCTCAAAACGATTGCGGCGGCGCGCCTGATGGGTGCGGACTGCATCATCAGCGGCATCCGCCCGCAAATTGCGCAAACCATCGTGCATCTGGGCGTGAACCTGGAAGACGTGGTGACCAAGGCCACGCTGGCCGACGCCTTTGTCGTGGCGCTCAAGCGCACCGGTTCGAGCATCACCCGTCCGCAGAACGCGGCTTAACAGCCATGGATCGCATTCCCATTCTGAAGATCGGCCGCCTGCTGCTGGTCACCATCCAGGTCGATATGCACGACCGGCTGGCCATGACGCTGCAAGACGACCTGACCGCGCGCATCGTCAAGGACCGCGCTACCGGCGTATTAATTGATATTTCGGCGCTTGACATTGTCGACTCCTTCATCGGGCGCATGATCAGTAATACGGCCGCGATGGCCAAGATCCTCGACGCGCGCACGGTGCTGGTCGGGATGCAGCCGGCGGTGGCCATCACGCTGGTCGAACTTGGCCTCACGCTCGAAGGCGTGCGCACGGCGCTGAACATCGAACGCGGCCTGGACTTGCTCAGGCAGGAACCGGAATGAGCGCGCCGGTGGCCAAGCGGGGCTGCCAGTGAGCGCGGCGGGCGAGGGCGCCGTGCGCGCGAGCCTGGTGACCGATGAAGACGTGGTCAGGCTGCGCAAGATGGTGCGCGACGATATGGTCACGCTGCGATTTTCGCTGACCGACCAGACCAAGATGGTCACGGCGGCAAGCGAACTGGCGCGCAACGTGCTGCGCTACGGCGGCGGCGGCTACGCGCAACTGGAACTGCTGACCGAAGATGGCGTGCCCGGCGTGCGCGCCACGTTTGTCGACGAGGGACCCGGCATCGCCGACCTGGACCTGGCCATGACGGACGGCTATACCAGCGGCGGCGGCATGGGGCTGGGCCTGTCGGGCGCGCGCCGGCTGGCCGACGAATTCGATATTGATAGCGCCCCGGGCAAAGGCACCACCGTCACGATCACGAAATGGAAGCGCTTTTGAATAAACTGGGCAGGCAGGTCTCCCATCACATCGGGGAATCGAGCGAGATAGCTGCAGCGCGCCGGGCCGGCAACGAGCTCGCGCGCCGGGTCGGCTTTGATGAAGTGCGCGCCGGCCAACTGGCGCTGGTCATCACGGAAGCGGCGACCAATATCGTCAAGCACGCGCGCGAGGGCGAGATTTTGCTGCGCACGCTTGCCGCTGACGGCAAGTTCGGCGTCGAAGTCATTGCCCTGGACCGCGGGCCCGGCATGGCCAATATCGCGCTGCGCATGGAAGATGGCGTCTCCACCGCCGGCACCTATGGCGTGGGCCTGGGCGCCATCCGCCGCCTGTCGCAGGAGTTCGACGTCTATTCGACCGAGGACCTGGGCACGGTGCTCATGATGGTGGTCTGGGGCGACGGCGTGGGCGCTGCGTCTTCCGACTGGCAGGTGGGCGCGGTGTGCTTGCCGGTCGCCGGCGAAGAAGCGTGCGGCGACGCGTGGGACATCGGCATGGGCCGGTCGAGCGTGGCCATCTGCACCGCCGACGGCCTGGGCCACGGCCCGGATGCCGCCTTGGCATCCGACCCGGCGGTGGTGCTGGCCTCGCAGCGGCCGGACCTGAGCGCAACGTCGCTCATCGCCTTGGCGCACGAAGCGCTGCGCGGCACGCGCGGCGCGGCGATGGCCATTGCCGTGATCGATGAAGAAAAGGGCCAGCTCGGCTTTGTCGGCGTAGGCAATATCGCCGGCTGCATTTTTACCGACGGCGCGCGGCGCCACCTGATGTCGCACAACGGCATCGTGGGCAGCAACCTGCGCAAGGTGCAGGAATTTTGCCATCCGTGGGAGCCTGGCGCGATGGTGATCCTGGATTCGGACGGGATCGCCACGCGCTGGGACCTGGACAGCTACCCCGGCCTGGTGTTTCGCCATCCGAGCCTGATCGCCGCCGTGCTGTACCGCGATTTTGCGCGCAAGCGCGACGACGCCATGGTCGTCGTGGTGCGCCAGCGCAGCACCCACGCATGACGTTGCGGATACTGAAGCTGGCAGTCGGCACCGAGCTGGACGTGATTGCCGCGCGCCAGCGCGCGCGTGAAATCGCGGTCCACTGCAACTTTGCAATGCAAGACCAGGTACGCATCGCCACCTCGGTCTCCGAGCTGGCGCGCAATGTCTACAACTACGCGCAGGGCGGGCGGGTCGAGTTTTCGATCTGCGAAGTCGATGGCAACCAGGTCCTCGAAATCAGGATCGAAGACCTGGGGCCGGGCTTTGGCCACCTCGACGAAGTGCTCGACGGCGGCTACAAGTCGTCCACCGGCAAAGGCCTGGGAATTTTGGGCGCCAAGCGCCTGATGGACCGTTTCGACATCCGCACCGCGCTCGGCTCGGGCACCCAGATCATCATGCACAAACTGCTGCCGCTCGACTGCGGACGGATGACGGCGCCGATGGTGGGCGACCTGGGCGAGCGACTGCGCGCGCGCCTGCCCGACTCGATGCTGGCGGAAGTGCAGCAGCAAAACCACGAACTGCTCAGCACCATGGCCGAACTCAAGGCGCGCCAGGAAGAACTGCTGCAGTTGACGGGCGAACTGGAAGAGACCAACCGCGGCATGGTGGCGCTGTACGCGGAGCTCGACGACCGGGCCGCCAACCTGCACCGCGCCGACCAGATGAAGTCGCGCTTCCTGTCGAACATGAGCCATGAATTTCGCACCCCGTTAAGTTCGATCCGGGCGCTGGCCAAGCTGCTGCTGGCGCGCACCGACGGCGAGTTGTCGCCGGAACAGGACAAGCAGGTCAACTTCATCTTGCAGGGGACCGTGTCGCTGGGCGACATGGTCGACGATCTGCTCGACCTGGCCAAGATTGAAGCGGGCAAGGTGGTGGTCTATCCCGACCATGTGGACATTGCCGACATGTTCAGCACCCTGCGCGGCATGCTGCGTCCGCTGCTGGTGAACCCTGCGCTGGCGCTGGTGTTTCGCGCGCCGGCGCCCGGCCTTGCCATCTATACCGACCAGGGCAAGCTGGCCCAGATACTGCGCAATTTCGTCTCGAACGCGATCAAGTTTACCGAGTCGGGCGAAATCCTGGTACAGGCCGTGCTGCGCCCGGGCCACGGCGAGATCGAGTTTTCCGTCGCCGATACGGGCCTGGGCATCGACGCCGACCACCTCGACATGATCTTCGAAGAATTCAACCAGATTGAAAACCGCCTGCAGGCCAAGGTCAAGGGCACCGGGCTGGGGCTGCCGCTGTGCCGCAAGCTGGCCGCGCTGCTCAATGGCAGCGTGCATGCCAGGAGCGTGCTGGGCGCCGGCTCGGTCTTCACGGCGGCGATCCCACTGGTGTACATCGCACCGCCAGACGCCGCCGGCACCTCTTCAAACAGCAAGCAACCAGATAGCAACCAACCGATTTAGGGTATCCCATGACGTCCATGCCATTTTCCGACTCCGTCATCCTCAACGTGGATGACAGCGAAGCTGCCCGCTACGCCAAGACGCGCATCCTGACCCACGCCGGCTTCAAGGTGATTGAAGCGGCCAGCGGCAGCGCAGCGCTGTACCGGGCGCGCGAAGACAAGCCGGACCTGGTGCTGCTGGACGTCAAACTGCCCGACATCAACGGGCTCGAAGTATGCCGCCTGCTCAAGGCCGATCCGGCCACGCGCGCGATCCTGGTGCTGCAAATGTCGGCCTCGTATATCGGCGTGGCCGACAAGATCCGCGCGCTCGAAGGCGGCGCCGACAACTACCTGTTCGAACCGATCGAGCCTGAAGAACTGATCGCCAATGTCAAGGCGCTGCTGCGCCTGGGCCGGGTCGAACGCGAACTGCGCGACGTCGACCGCCGCAAGGACGATTTTCTGGCCACGCTGGCGCACGAACTGCGCAACCCGCTGGGGCCGATCCGCACTGCGGTGGAGCTGCTGTGCCGCCTGGACCCTGAAGTGCCGCCGCGCCAGGACCAGGCGCGCAAGACGATCTTGCGCCACACGGGCCACCTGGTGCGGCTGGTGGAAGACCTGCTTGATGTAGCCCGCATCTCGCGCGGCAAAATCACCTTGCACCAGGAACGGGTCAAGGTGCGCACCTTCATCGACAGCGCCTGCGAGTCGGTGGCGCATATTGTGGAAATGCGCGAGCAGCAGCTGAGCGTCAAGCTGCCCGAGCGCGAAATCTGGATCGAGGGCGACAATGTGCGCCTGACCCAGATCGTCGGCAACCTGCTGCACAACGCCGTCAAGTTCACCGCGCCCAAGGGCGCGATCGGGCTCGATGTCGAGGTGGACGGGCGCGAGCTGCTGATCCGCGTGAGCGACAACGGTATCGGCATCGATGCCGGTAAACTCGACATGGTGTTCGACATGTTCACCCAGGACGGCTTTGCCGACGACCGCGTGCAGGACGGCCTGGGCATCGGCCTGTCGCTGGTGCGCACGCTGGTGGGAATGCACCACGGCAGCGTGACCGCGTCCAGCAAGGGCGAAGGCAAGGGCAGCACGTTCGAAGTGCGGCTGCCGATCTTTGCCTTCGACCGCGGCGACGACCAGGGCGCGGCCGAAGTGCCCGATGAAGTGGTGGCCACGCGCATCCTCGTGGTCGACGACAACGTGGACGCGGCCGACATGCTGGCCGAACTGCTCACCATCGACGGCCATGAAGTCAAGGTGGCCTACAGCGGCCAGCAGGCGCTAGATCGCGCGGCCGAGTTCCAGCCGGCGTATGTGTTCCTCGATATTGGTTTACCCGACATGAGCGGCTACCAGGTCGCCACCAGGATGCGCGAGATCGCGGGGCTGGAAAATGCGTTCCTGATTGCGCTGACCGGTTACGGCCAGACACGCGACCGCGAACTGGCGATGAATGCCGGCTTTGACGAGCATGTCGTCAAGCCGATGGATTTCGCCAAGATCAGTTCACTGAAGCTGAACGCGCGCCACTCAAGGTAATAGCCACGCAATAGAAAAGTTACTGCCTGGTGCTCCCCCACGGGAAGAACCAGGTCAGCGGCCGGTCCACCCGCGCCGCCCACGATGCTTCATTGTGGATGCCGCCCTCGGCGGCAAAAAACCTCAGGTCGGCATCGAGCCGGTAGCCCTGTTTGAGCATGGCGTCGCGCATCGCCTCGGTGCCTTCCAGGCCATCGTCCCTGGTGCCGGCGTCGAGATAGAACTTCACCGGCACCCGCGCCGCCGGCTTGGCGACCATGCTCCCTTCATTCCACCAGAACGAACTCGATACCCCGCCCGCCTTGGAAAACACGTGCGGCCGGTGCTGCGCGATGGCCACCGATGCGATGCCGCCCAGCGACGAGCCCATGATCGCGGTCGTCTCGCGCCCCGGCAGCGTGCGCCAGGTGCGGTCCACATAGGGTTTGACGGTGTCGATTACAAAAGCTTCATAGGCGTCCAGCATGCCGCCGCCATGCTTGGGGTCGCAGCAGGGCGTGTACTCGGGTATCCGGTCGGGCGTGTTGTCGATGCCGACCACGATGATTTCGTCCATTGCGCCGGCATCAATCAAACGGTCGGCAGTTTCGTCGATGCCCCATTCAACGCCATACGCCGCCGCCTTGGCGTCGAACAGGTTCTGGCCATCGTGCATGTACAGCACCGGATAGCGCTTGGCCGCGTTTTCGCCGTAGCTGGGCGGCAGGTAGATGCGCAGCTTGCGGCTGTTTTTCAATTGGGGCGAGGCGATGGCGTCGACAATCGTCACGCGTCCGGTCGCCACGCCAAAGAACGGGTAGATGTCTTCGGTGGCGCCGGCCTTGATGCGATACGCGCCCCCCGTCGAGACCTGGTCCTTGCCCAGGGCCGGCTTCATGGTGACGTCGCCTAGCCGGTCGGGCCAGGTGTAGGTCCACACCTGGCCCGGCCCCGCCAAGGCGGGTGCGCCCTTGGTCCACGACATCGGTCCCTTGTCGCCGCGCAGGAAAATCGCGCGCTGGCCCGCCTCGTAATGGATCCGGACGGTGGTGGCGCCGGCGCTATTGGCCAGCATCGCGGCGGCCAGGGCCGCAAGGGTTGGTAGTCGCATGCATTCTCCGTAATTTATTTGGTGCGCAGGATGCGCACCGCGTGGATGTCGGCCGTGTTCAACGCTCCGGCGGCGCCGCCGGCGGCGCTGAAGGTGCTGTTGGCCTGCAGGTAGCTCATGTTGTAGAAGTCGGTCAGCGCAATCGTCACCGGACCGGCGGGCAGCTTGGCCGCGAGCGGCGTGGAATACACCGTTCCCGCCTCGCGCCGGGTGTGGGGCATTTGCACGACGCCTTCTGCCAGGACGCGGCCGGCGGCGTCTTTCACGCTCATCCATTTGACCGCGCCGCTGACACCGAGGTTGATCTGGTTGGCGGTGTTGGCATAGCGTAGCTGGACCTGGTAGTTGCCCGCTTGCGCAATGTTCGCTGCAAGGCCTGGCGCCACTTCGAACACGGCGCCGCGGCAGGTTGAAGGGCTGTGATGGCTGCGGTTGCCCGAGCCGGTAAATTGCGCTTCGATGGCGTAGCAGGCATTCGCGTGGCCCGCGCGGTCGGTCCATGCGCTGGCGCGAATGCCGGACGCCGCCAGTTGCCCGTCGCGATAGACGTTGTAGACAATGCCTTTGCCGGGCGCGGAAAACGTCAATGTCGCCGCGCCCGCAAAAGTCGGCGGCGCCGGATCGGGCGGCGCAAAAACGCTGCTCGCCCGCGTGTAGGGCCCGGCGTGCACGCGATGGAGTTGCTGGTCGCCGCTTTGCAAACCACCCAGCGTGATCTCGATCCGGCCGTCGGCGGGCAGCACGTCCCACCGGATTGCAGGGCCAACGGCTGCCTGGTTCAGAGTGATGGAGCCGATTGCATAGTAGCCGTTCGCGCGGGACGCCTTGGGCAGCCGGATGCTCACCGACAGGCGCTTGCCGTGCAACGGCAGATCGTGCAAAGCAATCAAGTCGGTCGCGCCAAAGACGTCGCGCCGCAGCTTGGCCGTGATGAAGGGCTTGATGGTAATGCCGTCGGCCGTGGTCGCAACGCCAAACACGTTCCCGATCACCATGCCGAGATAGGCGCCGACAGACCACAGCTGGCGCTTTGAATTGATGACCGGTCCGATCAGCTCGGGATGCTGCTCGTCGAGCAGCAGCGGCTGCCCGGAGAGCCACTCCAGGTTTTCCATGTTCGACAAGTTGAGCGCGGCGGCGCGGATCAATGTGTCGTACGCGGCGTCGGCCACGCTGACGTTGCCGGACATGGCGGCCGCCTTCAAGCCATAGGCGGTGACGAAGGGCCAGATGGCGCGGTTGTGATAAACCGGCACGCCTTGCTGCTGCGGGTAGATCACCGGCGCGCCCATCGGGCCGTGCGGATAGTGGGACAGGATCTTGCGCGCGCGATCTTCATCGGCCACGCCGGTGACGATCGCCAGCGCCTGGCCCAGCCAGTCGAACTTGTACATCGGCGCGCCGTCGAAATGGGGCGCCGTCAGGCTGCTGTATATATTGGCGTCGTTAAGCCACAGGCGCTCGTTGATGGCCACTTTCAGCGCGAGCGCCCAGGCGGCATATTTTGCCTCCTGCGCATGGGCGCCCTGTTCGCGCGCCAGGCTGGCGGCCAGCGTCAGCGCCTTGTAGTGCGCCACGTTGGTTGACAGGGCTTTGGAACTGGCCAGCGCCGCCAGGTCATTGACGATCCACGAGGCGTAGCTCTGGTCGCGCCAGTCGAGGAAGGATTGCTCGCCCGCGTACAGGCCAGAAACGGCGTCGAAGGCGGCAAGGCGGTCGTTCTCGATCGTGTTCGACAGCGCCTTGAAGGCGCGCGGCACAAACCCGGCGCGCTCTTGCGCCGGCAGTGACTTGAGCACCTGTTCGGCGCCAAAGGCCCAGCTCACGCGGTCGGTGCTGACCGGCCAGCTGCCGCCGCTGCCGGTGTCCTGGAGGATCTGCAGGCCGTCAACGCTGCCAGCCACCTGCGGCGCCTTATGCACGCCGTCGCGAAACGGGGAGAGCTTGAAGTCGAGCGAAAGCATCACGCGCTGCGGGTCCAGCATGGCCAGGCCTAGGTCGGCCGCGTACGACAGGTCGCGCGTCCACACATAGTGCCACTTCTCGCCCGTCTCGAAGCAGTCGCAGGCGATCTGCTTGCCGTCGTTGTAGTTGCCGTCCTTGATCTGGGCGACCGAGTCGAGCTTCATTTCGGCGCCGGCCAGCGCGAACAGGGCGTCGAACGCCAGGCTGCCGCTGCGCACCGTGGGCAGCGCTGCCGACTCGGCGTAACTGACATATTGGGGGCCGGGGTCGCGCAACTGCAATGTGCTCGACTGCGAGTAGCTGCGCCGCGCCGCGCGCGCGTCGGGCGACGAAAAGCGCGCGCTTTCACGCTTGCCGTCGTAAGTGGCAAACGAGAGCGACGCAGTGTCGCGCCGGCCCTGGTGCGGGTCGTTCGTTGCAACCGGCGGCGCCTCAATGCGCGCCACGCGCAGCAGGGGAGCGGTTGGCTCGGACAGGTCGAGCCGAAAGGTGTAGTCGGCCGTCCTGCGCACGAACAAGTGGCCATCCCGGCCCTTGTCGGCGACCATCCGGTAAGCCCGGCCCGCTGTTACGCCGGCGCCGGCATCGCGCGCGACGGTCAGTTCGGTCGACCAGTCGCCGCTGCCCACCTTGAACGCATGGTTGCCCGGGCTGAGGGTGACGCGCGCTTCGTACACGCCGTGGCCAAGCGGGACCAGCAGATTGTCCGTGCCCCAGCCATTGAAGCCCCCGCGCACATACATGTCGCCTGCAGCGGCGCCGCTTGACAGCAGCACGCCAACAATGAGCCCGAGGGTCTTGATCATTTGTATTCGCTCCGTTCGACGATGCCCTTGAGGACATCCTTTGATTGCAGCATGGGGAAGTGTTGCGTACGGTAGGCCCTCGGCGTTTGAAAGCGCAGCGTGCCGATGGTGCTGGCGAACGAGGCTTGGCGCGGGCTCACCGCGAGCGGCTTGCCGTCCAGCGTCGCAATGCCATTGGCAACTGCCAGCAGCGCCGTCTGGCCGGGTGCGAGTTTGAACGCCGTCTGTGAGCGGCTTTTGTCGCGGTTCAGAAAATCAAAACTGACGGTGCGCGCAACACTGCCGTCAAGGTGCAGCGACCAGCGCTGCACGGGGCCGCGCCGGGTGAAGCGGATGGTCATTTGTTCGCCCGCGCCAAACGGCAGCACTGCCTCGAACCTGGTCCATGCCGACGGTATCGCCGGGCTCAATGCCAGGGTATTTTCAAGCAGGTCGGGCTTGAACCCGACAAAGTCCTGGTAGCCGTTGCGCGCGTATTCGGCCACGCTCCACGATTGCGCGTACGTGCCAGAGGGTTTCAGGCGGCCGCCTTCATGGGGCAGGGCGTCGAGCAGTTCGCTCATGTTGCCCAGCGTGCCCAGGCCCAGGATCTGGCGGCCCAGGTTCTGCGCCAGCGGCCAGGCCAGGTCCTGGTAGCCGAACTTGTTGAGCGCGGTGACGGTGTAGCCGGCGTTCCAGCCCCAGATGGTGCCCTGGTGGTAGGCGGCGTCCTTGTGATGAAACAGCGGGTTTTCGTGGCGCGGGTGAAAGTAGGCGTCGTTCTGACTTAGCGACGCGATCCCGTAAGGGTAGAGCAGTTCGGATACGGCATTGCGCAGCACGCGCGCCTGGACCTGCGCGGGCACGAAATCGTCGAAGGGGACCGAGACCAGCATCAGCTGGTTGGGGCGCACCTTGGTGTCGGCGCTGGCGTCGGCGCGCAAGCGGTCGGCCATCACGCTGCCATTCCAGTACAGACGCAAAAAGCGCTGTTTGGCGCGTGCGGCCAGCGCCTGCCAATCGGCCGCCTTTTGCTGGTCGCCCGCTTCGAGGGCGAGGCTGGCACCGGTTTGCAAGGCGGTGTACCACAGCGCCTGGATCTCGACCGCGCGCGGGCCGCGTGCCGACCAGGGCTGCTTGTTTTCGATGCGCGCGTCCATCCAGGTGTCGGCCGAGTCGTGCGCCAAAAGGCCATCCTGGTCCATGTAGTTGGCGATGGCGCCGTCGAAATAGGCAAGCGCCAGCTGGTACATCTGCCGAGCGAAGGGCTTGTCGCCCGTGTAGCGGATATACTCGAGCGCTTCGCGCAGCATCCACGGCGTGCCGTCGACCGTGTTGTAGATGATGCTCTCGCCGGCCGCCACGCGGTTCGGGATGCGGCCATATTCCTTGTCGCCCCGGTTGAGGTTCTGGTAGCGCGCAAAGTTGGACAAGACTGCTTTGGCGTCGTCAAACTGGCCCGACACCAGTAGCGTGCCGGGCAGGGCGATGAAGGTGTCGCGGCCCCAGTTGTCGCGAAACCAGGGAAGGCCCGCCCAAATGCCGGCGCCGAACTCCTCGACCACGAACATGCGGCTGGCAGCCTTGGCCCAGTTCAGCGCCTTGTTGTATTGCCTGTCGCTGGTGGCGAGGTAGCTTTTGGTCAGCGCCTGGTACAGCTTGCGCCGCTCGGCCAGGATCGGGTCGGCCGCGACCAGTGCCAGCGCGCGCCGGCGCGCTTCCTCGGCACTGGGCGCGAACGCGGCCACCACCAGCAGGGTTCTGGCGGGCGCGCTGGCCGTGAGCGTGAAGTCGTCGTCGAGCGTGAACGGCTGGTCGGCGGCCAGCGCGGCGTACAGCGTCTGGCCGGCGCCGGGAGCGATTATCGCCAGATTGCCGGCGCGCGTGACGGCGCCCGTCTGTTTCAGCAGCGGGCGAATCGCCAGGCGCGCAGCGTCAATGCTGGTCACGCGCATGGCGATGGCCTGCTGTTTTGACAGCAGCGCCATTTCCTCGCTGGCGCCGTTCGCGTAGCGCACCTGGTGGCCGTAGGGCAGCACCTGTTCGCGGGAAGCGGCGCGCACGTTGGGCGCGTTGTCGGCAAAGCTGGCGTAACCCTGGAACACCGCTTCGTTTTTGATCAGGTAGCCGGCGCCGCGCGCGCTGGTTTGCGTATAGCCTTCATAGTAGCCGGCGATGTTGTCGCCGGCAACGAACTGCGCCTGCCGGCCCGGCGCGACCTTGATCGCCATCTCGCTGAAAAAGGTGTCGAGGTCCGGCTTGTGCGCCGAGGCCAGCGGCAGCGCCAGCGACAGCGCAGCGGCAAGCACGCGTGTTTTCATTGCAGCTCCAGGATCACTGTAGCGCGCGCCGGCAGCGTCAAGGCCGCATCAAGCGCAAAAGTCTCGCCGCTGATGACGTCCACACCCGAGCGCACGCCGGTCAGCATTTCGCTAAAGCGCCCCACCGGCAGCACCGCCGGGGCGGTGTTCTTGTGCAAGGCGACTATCACCTTTTTTTTGCCGTCGTAGCGGAAGTAGACGTAGGTACCGTTTTCGGCGCCGTAATGCATCATCTTGCCCGAGTGGATAACCGGCTGCGTCTTGCGCCAGGTGACCAGCCTGCGCACCAAGGCTTGCGCGTCGCGCTGCTGCGCCGTGAGGCCCGTGCCAGTAAAGGCATCGACCTTGCCCCCAGTCCAGCCGCCCGAAAAATCGCGCCGGTAGCTGGCGTCGTCGCGCGCGGTGGTGGAGCTGGTCATCTGGATCTCGGTGCCGTAATACAGCTGCGGGATGCGCGGCATGGTCAGCAGCCAGGCCAGGTTCATCGTGTACAGGTCGATGTCTTGGCCGACCACGCTGAACATGCGCGCCATGTCGTGGTTGCCTTCAAACAAGACCAACTGGCCGGGGTTGGGGTACAGGTAGTCGAGCGACAGCGTCTCATGCACGTCGGTAAAGCCCGCCTCCGGCGCCTTGCTGGCGAGCGCGGCGCGCATCACTTCGCTCATCGGGACGTCTATCAGGCTTGGCAGGGAGCTGACGTAGCCGTCGAAGTTGCGCTTGCCCTTCTGCCAGCGCGACACCACCGCCGGCGACTTGTGCCACTCTTCGCCGACCATGTTTAGGTGCGGATACTCGGCCATCAGACGGCGCGTGTACTGCGTCAAGAAGGCGCCGTCGGAGTAGTCGTAGGTGTCGATGCGCAGGTCGGACAGGCCGGCATACTCGATCCACCATATATTGTTTTGGATAAAGTAGTTCGCCACCAGCGGGTTGGTCTGGTTCAGGTCGGGCATGGCGCTGGTGAACCAGCCGGTGGTGAAGTTTTCACGGTCGTCTATGGCGCCATACGGATCCTGGGCCGAGACCCGGTGATGGCGGGTGGGTACAAAGGCGCCGCGGTGCTTGGTCCAGTCGGGAAAGGGCATGTCCTTCATCCACCAGTGACCGCTGCCAATGTGCGAGAGCACCACGTCCTGGGGGATGCCGGTGCCGGTGCCGCGCTTGCGCGCTTCTTGCGACAGGTGCCGAAAGTCCTCATTGCTGCCGTAGCGCGGGTCGATACGATAATGGTCGGTGGCGGCGTAGCCGTGATACGAATAGGACGGCATGTCGTTTTCAACCAGCGGCGTGGGCCAGAGCTGGGTAAAGCCCATGCCGGCGATGTAATCGAGATGGCCGATCATGCCCTGGATGTCACCACCGTGGCGAGCGCCGTCGCCGGCGCGGTCAGCTTTGTCAGCCATGCCGGCCACGCTGTCGTTGGCCGGGTCGCCGTTGGCAAAGCAATCCGGCATGACCTGGTAAATCACATCCTTGCTGGAAAAACCTTGGCGCGCGGCCGAGCCTTTGCCGCGCGCCAGCAACTGGTAGCCGTGACGCAGCGCATCCGCCCCGCTGCCAAACCGGATGTCGAACTTGCCCGGGCGCGCAGCGGCGAGCAGCTGCAGGTCGATGAACAAGTAGTTGGGATTGGCCACCCGCGTTACTTTGGCGATGCGCACGCCGGGATAGCTGAGCGAGGGCGCAAGCTTGCCGATGGAGGCGTCGTGCACCATCAGTTGCACTGACTTGTCCTGCATGCCAGTCCACCAGAACGGCGGCTCCAGATGGTCGATCCGGGGAGTCTGCGCCTGGGCCGAGCAAATCGACAAGGCGGCTGCGGCCAGCAGTACGCGGGGAAGAGTGGACGTCATCAAGTTGTCTCTTATTGTCACATTCGGATTCGCCGGCATTCATCACGGTAAAAATTGTAGTTCCACTACAATTTTTTTGCGCGAAACCAGCATACTACACTCCGAAATTCCCATCTACGACGGTGCAGATGGCGCAGATGTTCAACTAGTTTGGGTACAACGCAGCGAATTTGCCGTGGCAGCACGCGCAATCAGCTGAATTATTCGCTGTGGGTAGATTCCTGTAGCACGGCGACCATGCTAAGTTATGGATACCCAGAGCAACTTGCACCGACGCGGTGCAAATTCAACATCTTTTTGATTAGTTACAGAGATAATGTAGTCGTACTACAGCATTGGCCTGAGCTTGATGTGGCCGAAATACAACGACGTAGCCCTTCAGATTGGTAAGTTTGCGTCAAATTTTCCGATTTGCGTAGTCTGATGCAACTGTCGTTGACAGTGCATCTAGTTTTAGTACAAAATTCCTATCAGGGCGTCTTAGAACGCACGGCTAAAGGATCCCGGAAAGTCGCTGTAGGCTGGTTACTGGGAATTGTGAAGTACTGATGAAATGAGGGGACACATGAACATTTTGAACAAACGCCGCAGCGGTTACTACCAGCTCAAACCAGTTGCGGCAGGCTGCGCAATCCTGTTGAGCGCCATGACGACCAGCGCCTTCGCCCAGCAAGCCGACGTCGTGCCGGTACCGGCGGACACCACCAAGACGGTCGCCAAAACGGACGAAGCACCAGGAACCCAGACCGTGGTTGTCTCCGGTATTCGCCGCGGTATTGAAGCGGCTATCTCGATCAAGAAAAATTCCAGCTCGATCGTCGAAGCGATTTCTGCGGAAGACATCGGCAAACTGCCTGATTCAAGCGTCGCCGAGTCGATCGCCCGTTTGCCAGGCGTGACCACCCAGCGTAGCCGCGGCACCGGCAAGCCGTCCGAGATCAGCGTGCGCGGTCTGGCGCCAAGCTTTAACGGCACCCTGGTCAATGGCCGCGAGCAGGCTTCGACGGGCAACTCCCGTAGCCCCGAATTCGATCTGTTCCCCGCCGAACTGATTGGCAGCGCCGTGATTTACAAAACCCCCGATGCAAGCGTGATCGGCCAGGGCCTGGCCGCCACCATCGACCTGCGCACCGTGCAGCCGCTGGACTTTGGCAAGCGCGTGGTTGCCGTCAGTGCTCGCAAAGAGCGCACCGGCATCAACACCCCGTCGCCTGAAGGCAGCGGCCACCGTTATTCCTTCAGCTACATCGACCAGTTCGCCAATCGGACCATTGGTGTGGCAGTTGGCTTGACTACCTACAAGAGCGTCGGTGGTGGCCAACAAAAGTTTGAAGGCGGCGGCACCGGCAAGAGCGACTACAACGGTCAGTCAGTGACCACCCCTAGCGGCTTCAAGGCCGATACCGAAACGTCGACCTATGACCGCAAGGCCGCTTCGCTGGCTTTGCAATACCGTCCAAACCGTGATTTCAAGACCACCTTGGATGTCGTTCACTCGGAAGGCTCGAGCGCGCTGAAAAAGACCGGTCTGGAAGGTTCGATCAGCGGTTCTTGGGGCGGTTACGATCCACAGGGCATGTTGACCAATGCCACTATCGCCAACGGCGTAGCAACCTCGGGTACGTTCACCGGGTACAAGGGTGACGTGCGCAACCACATGGAAAGCGCGGACGACAAGCTGACCTCGATCGGCTGGAACAGTTCGCTCGACGCCGGCGGCTGGAAGCTCGGTTCCGACCTGTCAAGCTCGAAAGCGACCAAGAAGGCCCAGCGTTTCGAAACCCTGGCAGGTCAAGCCGGCAACACGCCTGCAGGTCAGGTCAGCTCGATCTCCTGGACGGGCTTCAATGGTTCCGACTTGTCGGCCATGAAACTGTCGACCAGCCACGATTTCTCTAACCGCGCTACCACGTTCCTGACCGATACCACTGGCTGGGGCGGTGGTCCGCAGTCGCCACAGGCCGGTTACGTGGCGTATCCGACTGTCGACGACAAGATTCTCAGCCTGCGTCTGACGGGCCGCAAGGAAATCGAATGGGGTGTCGTCAACGCGGTGAGCGTGGGCTTTAACTCGACCAAGCGCGACAAAGAGCGTGTCGGTGCCGAAGGCCGCCTGGCGGTCATCGGCGCCGGTGGCGGCTACGCCACCGCGACCGTGCCTGGCACGGCGATCGCCACCGCCGGCACCACGGGCATTCCAATCGTCTCGTTCGACCCAACCGGCACTGTTGGCTCGATCTACGAATTGGCACGCTGGGTTGATGCAACGACCCTGGCCAAGGATTGGTCGGTTTCCGAAAAAGTGAACACGATGTACGCCATGGCTGACATGGACGGCAAGCTTGGCAGCCTGCCGTACAAAGGTAATGTCGGCTTGCAAGTTGTGCGCACCACGCAATCGACCGTTGGCAACAAGGTTGACCTGGCAACCTGTAAAGGCATCACCGAGGCAACCTGCCCATCGAGCAAAATTCATAA
Organism: Massilia sp. TWP1-3-3; assembly: GCF_049897805.1. NCBI lineage: Bacteria > Pseudomonadati > Pseudomonadota > Betaproteobacteria > Burkholderiales > Oxalobacteraceae > Massilia > Massilia sp. TWP1-3-3. Next base: position 192,620 of record NZ_JAFCWX010000006.1, on the reverse strand, counting down.
TGGCACCAGCTATACTGATTTCCTGCCTAGTGCAAACGTGACCTTCGATCTCGGCCGCGACCAGGTCATCCGTGTCGCAGCGGCCAAGGTGCTGGCCCGTGCCAATCTGGACGATATGCGCGCAAGTTCGTCGTTTGGTGTTGACACCACCGACAACAAGATGCCGATTCTCTCCGGTAGCGGCGGTAACGCCAAGCTTGAGCCGTTCCGTGCCAAGGCACTGGACGTGTCGTACGAAAAGTATTTCGGCAAGAAGGGTTATATCAGCGCAGCCGTGTTCTACAAAAAGCTCGATACTTACATCCTGCGCTCGCCACGCGCCTTCGACTTCGGCAGCCAGGTGAGCGCGAATACGCCTTTGCCGCAGAGCGGCCCGTTCAAGGGTTCGACGGTGGGCGTGTTGACCACCCCAACCAATGGTGATGGTGGCAATATCCGCGGTGTTGAAGTAGCAGTGAACGTGCCGTTCTCGTTGTTTACGCCTTACCTGGACGGCTTTGGCGCTTCGCTGAACCATTCGGATACCACGAGCGGTATCGATCTGCCGGCAGTCGGTTTTGCCACCATAAACGTCAGTCCAATCCGCATCCCGCTGCCAGGCTTGTCCAAGCGCGTCAGCAACCTGCGCCTGTACTACGAAAAAGCCGGCTTCCAGTTTGCCTGGGCAGCACGCAAGCGTTCCGACTTCCTCGGCGCGATCAGCGACTACCAAGACAACAGCCAGCTGACGTTCGTCAAGGGGGAAACGGTCATCGACCTGCAAGCGTCGTACGAAGTCCAGGCCGGTCCGTTGAAAGGTGTCAGCGTATTTGCAACGGCTAACAACTGGAATAACACGCCGTACCAGGAATATAATGGCGTGGACCGCAATGCGCCATCATACAAGACGACCTACGGCCGCACTTACCAGTTCGGCGCGAGCTACAAGTTCTAAGCCGCATGCGGAGGTCTTGACCTCGGCGTGATTGACAACCCCGGCCGCTCAGGCGCCCGGGGTTGTTTTACGTACCACCTGCGCGTTTTACCTATCAACCTTGGATTCCAGCCAGGACATCACCATGCCAACTTGCGTCATCAAAAACATCGTCATCGTCGGCGGCGGCACTGCCGGCTGGATGAGCGCCGCGGCACTGTCGGCCGTGCTCAAGGATCGCTACACGGTGCGGGTCGTCGAGTCCGACGAGATCGGCATTGTCGGGGTGGGGGAAGCGACCATTCCAATGATCAAGCGCTTCAACCAGGTCGTGGGCATCGACGAAGCGCACTTCCTGCGCGCCACCCAGGGCACCTTCAAGCTGGGCATTGAATTCGTCAACTTCGGCAAGCTGGGCGACCGTTACCTGCACGGCTTTGGCACCCTGGGCCAAGACCTGGCCACCGTGCCTTTTGACCAGTACTGGCAAAAAATGCGGCGCCTGGGCAAGGCCAAGGATCTGGATGCGTATTCCATCACGCGCCAAGCTTGCAGGCAGAACAAATTCATGCCGCCGCGCCACGACGCACCGAATTCGCCGCTCAATGACATCGCTTACGCCTACCATTTCGACGCCAGCCTGTATGCGCGCTACCTGCGTGGCGTGTGCGAACAACGCGGCGTGACGCGCATCGAAGGCAAGATCGTGCACGTGTCGCAGCGCGAAGGCGACGGCCATGTCGACGCGGTCGTGCTGGAAAGCGGCCAGCGGATCGAGGGCGATCTGTTCATCGACTGCTCCGGTTTTCGCGGCTTGCTGATCGAAGGCGCGCTTGAGACCGGCTATGAAGACTGGAGCGCCTATTTGCCGTGCGACACGGCGGTGGCAGTGCCGTGCGAATCGGCCGCTGAGCTGCTGCCCTACACCCGCTGCACTGCGCACACGGCCGGCTGGCAATGGCGGATCCCGCTGCAGCACCGGATCGGTAACGGCTACGTGTATTGCAGCCGTTTCATCAGCGATGATGAGGCGCGCGCCACCTTGCTGGCCAATCTGGACGGCAAGCCGCTGGGTGAGCCGCGCATCATCCGCTTCAAGACCGGCATGCGCAAGCTGGGCTGGAACCGCAATGTGGTTGCCATCGGGCTGGCCAGTGGTTTCCTGGAGCCGCTCGAGTCAACCAGTATCCACCTGGTGCAAGCTGCGATCGGACGACTGATCAATTTCTTTCCCGACCAGGGCTTCAACCAGACTGACATTGACGAGTACAACCGCCAGAGCCGTTTCGAATACGAGCGCATCCGGGATTTCATCATCTTGCACTACAAGCTCAACCAGCGAGACGACGCGCCGTTCTGGCAAGCCTGCGCCGCCATGCCCATCCCGGAGACATTGGAGCGCAAGATGGCCTTGTTCCGCGCGCGCGGGCGCGTGGTGCGCCTTGATAATGAACTGTTTGCCGAAGTCGGCTGGCTGCAGGTGCTTTACGGACAGAATCTTGCGCCCGAAGGCTACAACCCCCTGGTCGATCTGATTGGGGAAAACGAAACTGCCGAGTATCTCGACAATGTCAGCGCCGTGATTGCCGCCTGCGTCGACGTGATGCCGTCGCATGCCGAGTATGTTGCCCAATTTTGCGCCGCGCCGCGCTAGACTTTTACCAGGAATTGCCCATGCATTTTTCAGTATCGCGCCTCGCCTTTCCAGCCCGCGCAGCCATGATCGCGTTGGCGTTGGCTTTGGCAAACCTGGCGGTGGCGGCAAGCGCCGCTGCGCTGCCACCGGCCACGCAATTTTTCTAGGCACCGCAGCTGTCCGGCGCCGTGTTGTCACCCGACGGACGAGCGCTGGCATTTCGCCAGCCTGGTCCCGACGGCAGGTTGCGCCTGGTCGTGCTCGACCTGCTGAGCTTCAAGCCCACGGTAGTGGCATCCTATGCCAATGACGACGTTGACCGGATCGCATGGGTCAATGACCAGCGCCTGGTGTTTACCCTGAAGGTTGAATTGACCGGACCGAACCGCACCGACACCGGGCCCGGCCCCGGCCTGGTTGCCGTCAACCGCGACGGCGGCAGCTTGCGCGCCCTGGTCGAGCGCACCCGTTATTTCGCTTCCAGTGGCGCCACATTCGACAAGTTGCAACCTATTAATACCTTTCTGGTCCACGCTATCGGGGGCCAACGCGGTGACGAGGTGCTGGTGGCAAGTCCACAGGCGATGGACGAAAAACAGGTCGACTATATCGAATTGGGCAGTCTGAATACCGTCACTGGCCGCTTGCGCAATCTGGACACACCCTTGCATTCGGACTACTGGCTGCGCGACCTGCACGGCAAGCTGCGCGTTGCCATGTCCGTCGAGGGCGCCACGCGAACCATGCATTACCGTAAGCCGGACGGCGATTGGAAAAAGCTTGCCCAGTTCCCCCGCTTCGATCACAACGCGATTCACCCCTTGTTTATTGACAATGCCGCTCGCCTGTACGTCAGCGCTGTCCAAGGCGACAAACGGGCGGTCTTCACCTTCGATCCGGCCACGGGAAAGCTGGGCGCCAAGCCGGTGCTCGCTTCGGCCGAGTATGACATCGATCCCCAGTTCATCGCCACCAATGACAAGTTGCTCGGCATGCGCTACCACATCGATGCCGAGGTCACGGCATGGCTCGATCCAGCCATGCAAGCAGTTCAAGCCAGCGTCGACACGCTGCTGCCTGCCACCCGCCAACTGCATCTCGGTGCCGGCCCATGCCGCCACCAATTTCGTGCTGGTGGAATCGTTTTCCGACGTCCAGCCGCTGCGCTATGCACTGTATGACACCAAAACCGGCTAATTGACCATCATTGGCGCTTCACGGCCGGCCTTCGATCCGCAGCAGCTCGGGGTGATGGACATGGTGCACTACAAGGCGTGCGACGGCTTGCCGATTCCCGCCTATCTGACGCTGCCGCCTGGCGGGGTCAAGAAAAACCTGCCCTTGTTGGTGTTTGTGCATGGCGGGCCGTGGGTACGCGGCGCAACCTGGGGCTGGGATAGCGAAGTGCGGTTCCTTGCCTCGCGTGGCTACGCAGTGCTGCAGCCGGAATTTCGCGGCAACCGGGGTTTCGGGCGCCGTCATCTTGAAGCCGGCTTCAAGCAATGGGGCCTGGCAATGCAAAACGACCTGGCCGACGGCGTGCGCTGGGCGATTGCCGAAGGCATTGCCGACCCCAAGCGTATTTGCATCATGGGCGCCAGCTATGGCGGTTACGCGACCATGATGGGTCTGGTACACGCCCCGGACTTGTTCCGCTGCGGCGTCAACTGGGTGGGCGTGACCGACATCGATCTGATGTATGGCGTGGGCTGGAGCGATCTGTCCGATGACTACAAGCGCTACGGCATGCCAGCGCTGGTGGGCGACCGGGTCAAGGATGCGGCCCAGTTCAAGGCAACCTCGCCGGTGGCCAGGCTGCCCGCATCACCCAGCCGCTATTGCTCGCCTATGGCGGCTTCGACGTGCGCGTGCCCATCGTGCACGGTGAAAAACTACGCGACGCGGTCAGGGCGCGCAACAGCAATGTCGAGTGGGTCGTGTACCCGCAAGAAGGGCATGGCTGGCACAAGCCGGAAAACCAGGTCGACTTCTGGACCCGCGTCGAGAAATTTTTGGATCGCAACCTGCGCGCGGCCAAGTAATCTGGCGCGGCGGTGTTAGCCCGGAGGCGCGGCCTTGCAATTGGCGGCGATGAATTCTTCGTGGCTTGGCATGGCTTGCGCGCAGTTGCGGATCACCTGCTGTACATCGCTCAGGAAGCTGGCGATCTGGGCCTTGCTGCGCTGGTCCACCAGCGGGTTGTAGCCCTGGGCCCGCATGCCTTGCCCGTGCATCACCTGCAGCCAGCTGGTCTCGGCGAACAAATCATCGCTGTCGCGCACAATGCGCCCGTTGCTGCGATACAGATCCATCTTTGCCTGCAAGGTAGCGGGGATCTCCATTTCCCGGCAGTAATCCCAGAACGGCGAACCGGTGCGCTCATTGGCCTTGTAGTGCAGGATCAGGAAGTCGCGAATGGTGGTGTATTCGCGATCGCTCTGCGCATTGTAGGCGTCGATGTCGGCCGTATCGAAGCGCGCATGCGGAAACATCATCATCAAGCGGGTAATCGCCGTTTGCACCATGTGGATGCTGGTTGATTCGAGCGGCTCCATGAAGCCGCCCGACAAACCAATCGCCACGCAGTTCTTGTTCCACGCTTTTTTGCGTTTGCCGGTGGTGAACTTGAGATGGCGCGGCGACGCCAGTGGGGCGCCGTCAAGGTTGTTCATCAACGTAGACTCGGCTTCGTCCGCGCTCATGAACTTGCTGCTGTAGACGTGTCCATTGCCGACCCGGTGTTGCAGCGGGATGCGCCATTGCCACCCGGCCGCACGCGCGGTCGATCGGGTGTACGGCAGCAAGGCGCCATGCGATTCGCAGGGAACGGCAACGGCGCGGTCGCACGGCAGCCAGCCGCTCCAGTCCTCGAAGCCGGTATGCAGCGCCTTTTCAATCAAGAGACCGGCCATGCCGGAACAGTCGATGAACAGGTCGCCGGCAATGCGTTCACCGTTTTCCATGATCAGCGCTTGAATAAAGCCGTCGCCCTCGCGCAGCACGGTCCCGACGATCTTGCCTTCGGTGCGCGTGACCTGCGCGGCCTCGGCGCGCTGGCGCAAGAATTTGGCGTACAGGCCGGCATCGAAATGGTAGGCGTAAGCAATGTCTGCAAGGGGAGAGTCGCTGCAGTCATACGTGCCGCGCATGAACTTGCCCATGCGCGGCGCCACGGTATTGAGCGAAAAATGTTCGAGCTCGGGTGCTTCACCAAGCTGGTACAGCTTGAGCCAGTATTGATAGAACTTGGCCAGCATCTGGTCGCGTCCGATGCTGCCAAAGCCGTGGATATAGGAGTCGCCCTGCCTGCCCCAATTGACAAACTCGATGCCAAGCTTGAAGGAACCCTGGGTGGCGCGGATGAATTCGTTTTCGTCTATCCCCAGCAAATCGTTAAAACCACGGATCAGGGGGATGGTCGCCTCGCCTACGCCGATGGTGGAGATTTCGTTCGATTCGATCAGGCGGATGCGGTAGTCTTCGGGCATCAAATGCGATAGCGCGGCAGCTGTCATCCAGCCTGCGGTACCGCCACCGACGATGACGATGTCGTTTATTAGCTTGATAGTCAATTATCGCTCCATCCTGGACTGCCGTCCGTCAACAATAGTTCGAAAGACTGGCCGAGCTGCCAGCGAAGGCAAGCTGCTTTGCCCTTTGGCAATATAACATTTCAGCGTTAACTATTCAATCTCGGTAGGCGCGGCGCGCGCAACACAGTCTCGCGCCTACAACGCCGCCGGCACGCGCTTGTCCATCGCGCTCGGAAGTGATTTTTATGAGGCGCAAAGGCGGGCGCGAATGCGCCGCAAATTGGCGACCGGGCCCGTCAGCACCAGCGTATCGCCATCGCGCGCCACGTGGATATTGCCCTCATCCCAGCGCAGCAGGCGCGGCAAGTTCTGGCGATACACGATGGCGTTCCCGCGCGCGCCCACTTCGATATAGCGCGCGCACTCCACTTCGGTGACCACGCGCCGCACCGCCGCTTCCGACGCCGGCGACACGCTAAAGCGCGCCTTCATCACCATCAGCACCGAGATCAGCGCGCCCACCGCCAATCCGGCGAGCAAGGCGCCCAGCGGCATGACGCGCGCGCCGGAAGCGATTGCCAGGCCATGAATGGCCAGCGTGCAAGCCAGTACGATAAGCAGATACGATTGCAGCTGCGTCCACGATTGAAACAGCATCCAGTAGCGTTTCGCTGGCAGCGGATACGTGATGGCCGAGACGGCAAGCTTGGCTTTGACTGATTCAGGCATGGGTAGCAATAGCATCATGAAAGCGCGCATCCTACCATGACAAAATAGTTTATTTTGCCGCGTGTGGCGTGCAAAATCAGTGACAGCAGGTGACAGGAAAGGGGGGCAGCGACCCCACGCGCATGAAATACTAGCAGCATTCCCCCAGCAATTTGATACGGAAATCGTGGTTTTGGCACATAAAAATCGCCAACAGGGTAAACTACAGGGTGCTTTCCCGTCGGGATGGCAAGTCTAATTGCGAGTGTCCTATGTCTGAATCCCCTGTACTGCTGTTTTCCGAACTCAATCTTTCCGCCCAGGTGCTGAAAGTAATGAAGGAGGTCGGTTACGAAACCCCTTCGCCGATCCAGGCAGCCACCATCCCGCTGCTGCTGGCCAATCGCGACGTGTTGGGACAGGCCCAGACCGGTACCGGCAAGACTGCCGCCTTTGCGCTGCCTATCCTGTCGCGCATCGACATCAAGCAGCAAACGCCGCAGGCGCTGGTGCTCGCGCCCACGCGCGAACTGGCGATCCAGGTGGCCGAAGCGTTCCAGAAGTACGCCACCCACATCAAAGACTTCCACGTGCTGCCGATCTACGGCGGCCAGAGTTACGGCCCGCAGCTGTCGGCCTTGCGCCGCGGCGTGCACGTCATTGTCGGTACCCCTGGCCGCGTCATCGACCACCTTGAAAAAGGCTCGCTCGACCTGTCCAAGCTGAAAACGCTGGTGCTCGACGAAGCCGACGAGATGCTGCGCATGGGCTTTATCGACGACGTCGAACAGATCTTGCAAAAGACGCCCGAATCGCGCCAGACCGCGCTGTTCTCGGCCACCATGCCCTCGGCCATCAAGCGCATCGCCAAAACCTACCTGCGCGACCCGGCCGAAGTGACCGTGGCCGCCAAGACCGGCACCGCCGACAATATCCGCCAGCGCTACTGGATGGTGAGCGGCATGCAAAAGCTCGAAGCGCTGACCCGCATTCTGGAAGCGGAACCGTTCGACGGCATGATCATCTTTGCCCGCACCAAGCTCGGTACCGAAGAACTGGCCACCAAGCTGCAGGCGCGCGGCTTTGCCGCCACCGCCATCAATGGCGACATGCAGCAGACGCAGCGCGAGCGCACCATCGAGCAGCTCAAGAACGGCAAGATCGACATTCTGGTTGCCACCGACGTGGCCGCGCGCGGCCTGGACGTCGAGCGCATCAGCCACGTGATCAACTACGACGTGCCGTCCGACCCTGAAAGCTACACCCACCGCATCGGCCGCACCGGCCGCGCGGGCCGCAGCGGCGACGCGATCCTGTTCATTACTCCGCGCGAGCAAAGTCTGTTGAAGGCCATCGAACGCGCCACGCGCCAGCCGGTGGCGCCATTGACGTTGCCTACGGTCAAAGCGGTCAACGACGTGCGCATTGCCAAATTCAAGGACCAGATCACGGAAGTAATCGCCGCCGGCGGCCTGGACGTGTTCCGTTCGCTGATCGAAGAATACGAGCGCGAGCAGAACGTGCCCGCGATCGAAATTGCCGCGGCGCTGGCCAAGCTGGCGCGCGGCGACGTGCCGCTGCTGCTAGAAAAACCGAACCGCGACGCCAAGTCGGCGCCATCGTGGGCCGCCACCGAAGCGCCGGGCGCGCGCGCACCGCGTTCCGATTCGCCGCCGCGCGCGTTTGTCCCTAGCGAGCGCGGCGAACGCAGCGAGCGTCCGGACCGTGGCGGCGAAGCACCGGCCTTCAAGCCGCGCGAGCGCACCATGAAGCCGCAGGAAGAGGGCATGGGCACGTTCCGCATTGAAGTGGGCCACGCGCACGGTGTCAAGCCGGGCAATATCGTCGGCGCGATTGCCAATGAAGCGGGCATCGAGTCCAGGTACATCGGGCGCATCGAGATCTACGATGACTACAGCACGCTTGATCTGCCGTCGGACATGCCGCCTGACTTGATCGATCACCTCAAGACGGTGTGGGTTGCGGGCCAGCAGCTGAACATCACGCGTGATGGTGAAACGCCGCCGCCGAAAAAAGCGGGCACGCCGTTCGTCAAGAAAGCGGGCGACCGCCGTTTTGAAGAGAAAAAGCTCGGACCCAAAAAGCCATACGACGCGACCAAGAAGAAAGAGCACCGCAAAGGCCCGGTAAAGCCTGAGTAATTTGACGCGATGGCGGATCGTATCCGCCCTACGCAAGCCGTGCGAGCAGCGGTCCGTAGGGCGGATGCATTCGGCCACGCTCCGCTAGCGACTTCTATCCGTAGGGCGGATGCAATCTTCCATGAGCCGCTCATGGCTTCTCGCTCATGACTCCTCGCTCATGACTTCTCGCTCATGACTTCTCGCTCACGACTTCTATCAGTGAGTTCATGCCCCAACCCGACAAACACCACGTCCTTTTCATCTGCAGCCGCAACCAGTGGCGCAGTCCCACCGCCGAGCAAGTCTGGCGCAAGCATCCCCTATTGTCCGTGCGCTCCGCCGGCACCAGCCCCAACGCGCGGCGCCAGGTGTCCGCCGACGATATCAGCTGGTCCACCGTCATCATGGTCATGGAAGAAAAGCACAAGTCGCGCCTGAAAGCCGAATTTTCCCGCTTGCTGGAAGGGCGCGTAATCCACGTGCTCGACATCCCCGACGACTACAAATACATGGACCCCGAACTGGTGGAGCAAGTCGAGCAATCGGTGGCTTCGCTGCTGGACCTGGAATAAACTGTCGGGTTTCCTATCGGAACGTCCCTTCCGTCCGATTTGTTCTATGATTTCATCAACGACAATGCCGTCGATTGAGAGGAATATGGATAGTCTCTTGGCCAGCGATACCAGCTTTTTGAATGGCAGCGGCGAGATGGCCGCCTTGATCCGTTCCCTGGACTGGTCCGGCACGCCCCTCGGTCCCGTGCAAACGTGGCCGCAAAGCTTGCGCACCATGGTCAGCCTGTGCCTGGCGTCGAGCTTTCCCATCAATATCATCTGGGGGCCGGCCAACACCCAGATTTACAACGACGGCTACCGCGCCATGTACGGCGCGCGCCATCCCGGGGCGCTGGGCATGGATTACACCGAATGCTGGGCCTCCGCATGGACCGGCGTGGGCGAAGCGTTCGAGCAGGCGCGCAAGGGCGGCACCTCCTTCCGCGAAAACGAGCGGATGTTCCTGTTTCGCAACGGCTACCTGGAAGAGACCTTTTTCACGTTTTCCATGAGCCCCGTGCGCGACGAGTCGGGCGGCATCGGCGGCGTGTTCCATCCCGTGACCGAGACCACCACCAGCACGCTGGCGGCGCGCCGCACGCGCGCCTTGCGCGACCTGACGGCGCACCTGGCCGAAGCGAAAACTGCCCACGACGTGTGCCGCCTGGCCATCGAAACGCTGGCCGGTTACGCGCTCGACCTGCCTTTCGCGCTGCTGTACTGCCTGGACGCGGACCGCGGTGCCTACCGGCTGTTCGGCAGCGCCGGCGTCGACGAGGGCACGGCGATCAGCGCACCGGCCATCGCGGCGGACGCCGGCGGCGTATGGCCGCTGGCGCGCCTCGAACGCGACGCGCCGACCTTGTGCGTGGACGGTTTGCGCGCGCGTCTGGGCTCCGTCCAATGCGGTCCCTACGACGAGGCGCCCGAGTGTGCCTTCCTCATGCCGGCCTGGCGCGACAACGGCAAACTGCCGGTGGCGCTGCTCATGGCTGGGGTCAGCGCGCGATTGCCGCTGACCGACGCCTATCGCGACTTTTACGCGTTGCTGGGCGCCGCCTTTGGCGCCGCGCTCGCGCGCGTGGCCGCAGCCGAAGAAGCGCGCCTGCGCCTGGACATGCTGACCGCCATGGACCGCGCCAAGACCGAATTTTTTTCCAACGTCAGCCACGAGTTCCGCACGCCGCTCACCTTGCTGCTTGGCCCGCTGGAAGATGCCGCGCACGATGCGGCCATTCCCCAGGCCCAGCAAGACCGGCTGGAGATGGCGCACCGTAACGCGCTGCGCCTGCTCAAAATGGTCAATTCGCTGCTCGATTATGCGCGCATCGAGGCGGGGCGCGCCGTGGCGCGCTTTGTCTCCGTCGACCTGGCCGCGCTGACGGCGGACCTGGCCAGCGGCTTTCGCTCGGCCTGCACCAATGCCGGCATCGCGTTGAACGTCACCGCGCCGCCGCTTCAGGAAGCGGTCTATGTCGACACCGAGATGTGGGAAAAAATCATCCTCAACCTGCTCTCGAACGCTTTCAAGTTCACGCTGGCCGGCAGTATTTCGCTCACGCTGCGCCGCCATGGCGACGCCGTGCAGCTGACGGTGGCCGACACGGGCGTGGGCATCCCGGCCGCGCAACTGGGCAGCGTCTTTGAGCGCTTTCACCGCGTGCAGAGCCAGAAGGGCCGTTCGGTGGAGGGCACCGGCATCGGCCTATCGCTGGTCAAGGAGCTGGTGCACTTGCACGGCGGCGCGATCGCTGTCGACAGCGTCGAGGGCGCCGGTACTACTTTCACACTGTCGATCCCGTTCGGCTGCGTGCACCTGCCGCCCGAGCAGGTGCACGCCAGGTCGGCCTGGCCGGCGCGCGCCTGGCGCGGCGGCGAATATGCCGAGGAAGCGATGCTCTCGCTGCGTCCGGACGCGGCGAGCGTCGCGCCGATCTTCATGCCGGGCGCGCCGCGCATCGTGCTGGCCGACGACAACGCCGACATGCGCGCCTATATCCAACGCATCCTGGTCGACGCCGGCTACCAGGTCGATGCGGTGGGCGATGGCGCGGCGGCGCTGGCCGCGATCCGGAGCAGCCCGGCACCCGACCTGGTGCTGACCGACCTGATGATGCCGGGGATGGATGGTTTCGAGTTGCTCGGCCAATTGCGCGCCGACGCGGCCACCACGGGTCTGGTGGTGATGCTCATTTCAGCGCGCGCCGGCGAAGAAGCGCGGCTCGAAGGCTTGGCCGCGGGGGCCGACGACTACATCGTCAAACCGTTCAGCGCGCGCGAACTGCGCGCGCGTGTGGACGGCGCCATTGCGCTTGCGGGGCATCGGCGCAAGGCCGACGAGCGCGTCAGCGCGCTGCTGGTGGAAATTGAGAAGGAGCGCGGCCGCGCGGCGCTGCGCGAGACCGAGGCCCACGTGGCGTCGTTCTTTGAGCAGAGCGCGGCCGGCGTGGCCGAAGCCGACCTGGCAGGGCGCCTGATCCGCGTCAACGAGCGCTATTGCGAGATCGTCGGGCGCACCCGCGAGGCGCTGCTGGGGCGGCCCGGCGACGGCTTCGACCTGGCGCAGGGCGGCCTGGATGCGTTCGAGGCCGACCGCCGCTACGCGCGGCCCGACGGCAGCGCGGTCTGGGTCAGCATGGCCGTCACGCCGATCCGCAACGCAGCCACCGGCGTGGCCGAAGGCGCGCTGGCCGTGGTGCTCGACATCACGGCGCGCAAGCTGGCCGAAGAGGAAGTGATCGAAGCGAGCCACCGCAAGGATGAATTTCTGGCGATGCTGGCGCACGAACTGCGCAACCCGCTGGCGCCGATCAGCGCCGCCGCCGAACTGATGGCCATGGTCCAGCTCGACGAAGCGCGGCTGAAACGCACCAGCGCCATCATCACGCGCCAGGTGCGCCACATGACCAGCCTGGTCGATGACTTGCTTGACGTCTCGCGCGTCACACGCGGCCTGGTGGCGATCGACCGCAGTCCCCAGGACATCGGCCGCATTGTCGCCAACGCGGTCGAACAGGTCACGCCGCTGATTGAAGCGCGCCGCCACCAGCTCATTACCGACCTGGCCGCGCAGGACGGCGTGGTGCTGGGAGAGCACAAGCGCCTGGTGCAAGTGCTGAGCAACCTGCTCAACAACGCGGCCAAGTACACGCCCGATGGCGGCGTCGTCACCTTGCGCACGCGCCTGGAAGGCGGGCGCATTGCGATCAGCGTGGAAGACACCGGCATCGGGATCGCGCCCGAACTGCAGGGGCGCGTGTTTGACCTGTTCGCGCAGGCCGAGCGTACGCCGGACCGCTCGCAGGGCGGGCTGGGTCTGGGGCTGGCCCTGGTCAAGAGCATGGTGGAGCTGCACGGCGGCACGGTGGTGTGCAGCAGCGAAGGCCTGGGCAAGGGGAGCTGCTTTACGGTCAGTCTGCCGCTTTTGGAAGAAGCGGGCAGGGATGGTACTGCCGGGGAGCCCGCGCCGCTGGTGCAGTGCGCAGGCACGCTCAGGATCATGGTCGTGGACGACAATGTGGACGCGGCGATGATGCTCTCGCTGCTGCTTGACGCGTCAGGCTATGAAGTGATGGTGGAGCATGACTCGACCAAAGCGCTGGCGATGGCAAGCGCGCGCCGGCCCGATATCGGCATTCTTGATATCGGTCTGCCCGATATGGATGGCAATGAACTGGCGCGGCGGCTGAAGGCGGGCGCGGCCACCTCGCACATGGTGCTCATTGCCGTGACCGGGTACGGGCAGGAGAGCGACCGGGCCAAGGCCATGGCGGCCGGGTTTGACCATTACCTGGTCAAGCCAGTGGATACGGCGCGGCTGATGGATATTCTCAACGGCTTGCGCCGGGCGTAATTGGGCGTAATCGGGTTCAAAGCCGAAGCCGCCGATTTACCAGAGCGCCGCCCACCCGGCTGCGGCACCAATGCCATGCAGCCGAGCCGGCATCGGGCGTTTCGACGGCGCTTGGCGCAATGCGGGCGATGCCCTTTTCCGCCCTACGTAAGGCCGAGCCGTCAACTTGCGTAGGGCGGAAAAGCGAAGCGCATTGCGCCATGGGGCCGCCTGCGGCATCGGGCGTTTCGACGGCGCTTGGCGCAATGCAGGCGATGCCCTTTTCCGCCCTACGCAGGGCCGAAGCCGTCGACTTGCGTAGGGCGCAAAAGCGAAGCGCATTCCACCACGGCGCCGCCCGCGGCTTCAACCTCAATGCTGCGCCGCCAGCGCCCCCACCGGCATGGCCGCCCCTTGCTTGTCCTTCACCAGGCACCACAACGCGGCCGACACGGCCAGCGAGGTCCCGCAGATCACATACAGCAAACTGTTGTTCCCCGCGCCCTTGAGCACATACCCCACGCCCGTCGACATCAGCTGCGGCACCACCACCGACAAGTTGAACAAGCCCATGAAAAAGCCCATGCGGCTCTTGTCGACCTTGTCGCTCATGATCGCAAACGGCAGGCTCACGATCGCGCTCCAGCCAATGCCCACCACCGCCATCAGCGCATACAGCATGGCCGGCGTGCGCGCGAACGAGGCGATCATGAAGTACCCGCCGGCCATGATGGCAATGCACAGCGCCTGCGTGTTCACGCGCCCGATGCGCCTGGCGACGGGCGCTAGCACCAGCGCCGGCAGCAAAAAGCCCACGGTGTTGAGCACCGCGAACGAGTACGCGATGATCTGCCCGCTCTGCGCGTTGGCCGCAGCCTGCGGCAGGCCGGCCGGAATGATATGGGTCTGGATGAAGCCATACGTGAACACGAACATTGACTGCACGCCCAGCCACGAAAAGCCATGCGCGATATAGATGCGCCACAGCTGGCCCCAGTCGGCCTTGGTTGCCGTGGCCGCCTCGGCCACCGTCACCAGTTCGCGCCGCTCTTTGATGAAGAACATCGGCACCACCGAGAACGCGAACACGACGATGGCGCCCAGCTGGATCAGGGCATCGTTACCAAGCGTGGCCCCGACGATGTAGGCGAGCACGCCCCAAAAGCCGGAGATGGTCTGCATCCACGTGTACCCTTTGGTACGCGCCTCCCCTTCGGGAGTGAGGTCGGCGATGATGGCGCGCGTGGGGTTGAAACTGATATTGATCGACAGGTCGAGCACCACCACGATCACTACCGCCACCATCAGCAGGTTGCCCACGCCAAGCGCCTGGTTGACGATGTCAATGCGCGGCAGCAGGAACACCATCAGTGCCGCCAGCGTGCCGCCAATGAGGATGAAAGGCCGGCGCCGGCCGCCCCAGAACCAGGCCTTGTCGCTGACCAGCCCGATCAACACCTGGCCCAGAATGCCCGCAGTCGGGCCGGCGGCCCAGACAATGCCGATCTGGTGGATCTCGAGCCCGAAGCGGGTGCTCAAGATCCAGCTCAGCGCCGAAATCTGGATGCACAACGCAAAACCCATTGCCGTCGAGGGCAAACTAATCGTCGCGTAGAAAAAATTACTCAAGCGCTTTTGCATATCCAGCATGGTGTCTCCGTCCAATTCTGTTATTTGACTACAATTTCTATTGTTTTTATTTGATTGCTACCTTAATTCTACTATGGAACGGTTTGGATTGACACGTAGAAATCGCCATGTTACTTTGCTACAAATGATGAAAATAAGCCTGGCATGTTGCGCGGGCGACAAATTTGGGGACACAGATGCAAATGCAACTCTCGGCAATCAAGCCGCGGCTGACCTTCTGGCAGCTTTGGAACATGAGCTTCGGCTTTTTTGGCATCCAGTTCGGCTTTGCGCTGCAAAATTCGAACAGCAGCCGCATCTTCTCGACCCTGGGCGCCTCGCCCGACGACTTACCCTGGTTCTGGCTCGCCCCGCCCGTCACCGGCCTGCTGATACAACCGATTATCGGCTACTTGAGCGACAACACGTGGCACCACAAGTGGGGCCGTCGCCGTCCCTTCTTTTTTGGCGGCGCCATCCTGGCCACGCTGGCCATGTTTATGATGCCCAATTCGACCGCCATCTGGATGGCCGTGTTCGCGCTGTGGATCATGGACGCGTCGATCAACGTGGCGATGGAGCCGTTTCGCGCCTTTGTTGGCGACAAGCTCGATCCGGCGCAGCAAACGTCCGGCTTTGCGATGCAGACCTTCTTCATCGGCTGCGGTTCGGTGATCGCGTCCTTGCTGCCGTCGATCTTCGAGCACTTCGGGGTGAGTAACTCGGTCATCGACGGGAACATCCCGCCGACCGTACGCTACTCGTTTTATGTAGGCGGCCTGGCGTTCATCAGCGCCGTTGCGTGGACGGTGTTCAGCAGCACCGAACTGCCGCCGGCCGACCTGGAGGCTTTTCGCGCCGAACGCGCCAAGCGCAAGGGTGTCGGCCACGCCTTTTCCGAAATTTTCAGTAGTCTGGTAAAGATGCCGCTGGTGATGCGCCAGCTGGCTGCGGTTCAGTTTTTCTCGTGGGCCTCGCTGTTCATCATGTGGGTCAATACGACCAACGCCGTCGCCGCCAATGTGTTCGGCACCACGGATGCCAAGTCGGACGCCTTTCAGGCTGCCGGTACCTGGGTGAGCATTATGTTCGCGGTCTATAGCGGCGTCTCGGCGCTGGCTGCCTTCATTTTGCCGGTCATCGCGCGCAAGACCAACCGCAAGGTGCTGCACATGATCTGCCTGTTCATCGGCGGGGCCAGCCTGGCCAGCATCATGTTCATCACCCAAAAGGAAATGCTGCTGCTGCCGATGGTCGGCGTGGGCATCGCGTGGGCCAGTATCCTGACGGTGCCGTTTGCGATTCTTGCCGGTTCCGTGCCACCGGAAAAAATGGGCTTTTACATGGGCGCGTTCAACTTCACGGTCGTGGTTCCCCAGATCGTCATGGTACCCGTGCTGCCATTCGTCCTGAGCCACTTTTTGGGCGGCCGGGTCGTGGCCACGCTGGCCTTCAGCGGCGCCTGCATGGTCATCGGTGGCCTGTGCACGCTGCTGGTAAAAGACACCGTGGTCGTCAGCGCTTAACGTGGCGTCAGGATCGCACTGCTTGTCATATCATATTGATAATTGACAGGAGAAATAATGACCATCCAGACCATTGCAACAACACCATTTGCCGGGCAAAAGCCCGGCACGTCGGGACTTCGCAAAAAAGTGGCCGAGTTCCAGCAGGGCGGCTACCTTGAAAACTTCGTGCAGTCGATCTTCGCCACCCTTGGCGACTGTGCCGGCCAGAGCCTGGTCGTGGGCGGCGACGGGCGCTTTTTTAACCGCCACGCGATCCAGGTCATTTTGCGCATGGCTGCCGCGCACGGTTTCGCCAAGGTGCTGGTCGGGCGCGCGGGCATCCTCTCGACGCCGGCGCTGAGCTGCGTGGTGCGCAAGCATGGGGCGCTGGGCGGCATCGTGCTCTCGGCCAGCCACAATCCGGGCGGCCCGGATGGCGACTTCGGCATCAAGTACAACATCGGCAACGGCGGACCGGCACCCGAGCGCATCACCGACGCCATCTACGGCCATACCCAGGCAATTGCCGCCTACCGCATCAGCGACGCGCCCGCTACCGATATCGACCAGATCGGCCAGGCGCACATCGAGCAAATGGTCGTCGAAGTGATCGACCCGGTGCGCGACTACGCCGACCTGATGGCGCGCCTGTTCGACTTTGCGGCCATCAAGGCCTTGTTCGCAGGCGGCTTCACGATGCGCTTTGACGGCATGCACGCGGTGGGCGGACCGTATGCGCAGGCCATCCTTGAAGGCATCCTGGGCGCGCCCAAAGGCACCGTCATCAACGGCGCGCCGCTGGAAGACTTTGGCGGCAAGCACCCCGACCCCAACCCCGCCAATGCGGCCGACCTGATCGCTTTGATGGCCGCGCCCGACGCGCCGGACCTGGGAGCGGCCACCGACGGCGACGCGGACCGCAACATGATCGTCGGGCGCGGCATTGCCGTCACGCCGTCCGACAGCCTGGCCATCATCGCCGCCAACGCCGGCGTGGTGCCCGGGTACCGCGCCGGCATCACGGGTATCGCGCGTTCGATGCCCACTTCCACCGCGCCCGACCGGGTAGCCGCGGCGCTCGGCGTGCCGTGTTACGAAACGCCGACCGGCTGGAAGTATTTCGGCAACCTGCTCGACGCCGGCCTGGTCAACCTGTGTGGCGAAGAAAGCTACGGAACGGGGTCAGACCACATCCGCGAAAAAGACGGCCTGTGGGCGGTACTGTTCTGGCTCAATATGGTGGCTGCCAGCGGCCTTTCGGTGGCCGACATCGTCGAGCGCCACTGGGCCCGCTTCGGGCGCAATTACTACTCGCGCCACGATTACGAGGCGGTCGATGCCGCTGCCGCCGAAGCCATGATGGCGCACCTGCGCGGGCAGCTTGGCGCGCTTGGGGGCACCGTCCACGACGGCTACACCGTGGCGCTGGCCGACGACTTTGTCTACACCGACCCGGTTGACGGCTCGGTCGCGAACAGGCAGGGCGTGCGCATCATCATGAGCGACGGCTCGCGCATTGTTTTCCGCCTGTCGGGAACCGGCACCGAGGGCGCCACCGTGCGCCTGTATCTTGAAAAATACGAGCCCGGTCCGGCCCGCCACGCTCTGGAAGCGCAAAGCGCCCTTGCGGGCCTGGCGCGCATCGCCGACACGCTTTCGCAACTGAAGTCACGCACCAAGCGGGCAGGTCCCACCGTCATCACCTAAATTTTTCACCGACAGGAAGTACATGAAACGTTCCGCATTAGCTGCCGCACTCGCACTTGCACTCGCCTCTGGCGCCGCATCGACTCCCGCATTCGCGCACGGAGCGAATCAGCCTTTTGTGTGGGAGGGCGCGACGGTGTACTTCCTGTTGACGGACCGGTTTAGCAACGCCAATCCCGCCAACGACCTGGCGTACGGGCGCAAGCGCGACGGGGCCGTCCTACGCAGCTACATGGGCGGCGACCTGGCCGGCGTGACCGCCAAGATCAAGGAAGGCTACTTCACCACGCTGGGGGTCGACGTCATCTGGATTTCGCCGCCGGTGGAGCAAAACCACGCCAGCACGGACGAAGGCACGGGCACCTCGTACGGCTTTCATGGCTACTGGGCCAAGGACTTCACCAGTGTGGACGCCAACCTTGGCACCGAAGCGGACGTCAAGGAACTGGTCGATACCGCGCACGCGCACGGCATCCGCGTGCTGCTCGACGTGGTGATGAACCATACCGGCCCGGTCACGCAAGCCGACCCGGCGTGGCCCAAGGAATGGGTGCGCCTCGACCCGGTGTGCACCCACCAGGATACGGCAACGACGGTCGACTGCGCGCTGGTCAAGAACCTGCCCGACATCCGCACCGACAATAACAAGGCGGTGCAGCTGCCGCCGACGCTGGTGGCCAAGTGGAAGCAGGAAGGGCGCTACGAGCGCGAAGTCAAGGAGCTCGATGCTTTTTTCAAGCGCACCGGTTTTCCGCGCGCGCCGCGCTATTACGTGATGAAGTGGCACGCGGACTGGGTGCGCAAGTATGGCTTTGACGGCTTTCGGGGCGACACGGTCAAGCACACCGAGCCTGGCGTATGGAAGGACCTGAAAAAGGTCGCCAGCGAAGCGTACGAAGACTGGAAGCGCGCCAACCCGGCCAAGCGGCTGGGCGACGACAAGTTCTTCATGACAGCCGAAGTGTTCAACTATTCGGTCAATCATGGGCGCATGTTCGACATGAACGGTGGCAAGTACGCGGACTTTTTCGCCAACGGTTTTGACAGCCTGATCAACTTCAGCATGGTGCGCGACGCGAAACAAAGTTACGAGCAGCTGTTCAGCGGCTATTCAAAGGCGCTCAACGGGCCGCTGAAAGGTTATTCGGTCCTCAATTACATCAGCTCCCATGATGACGGCAACCCCTTCGATCCGCTGCGCACGCGTGCGTTCGAAAGCGCGACCAAGCTGATGCTCGCACCCGGCGCGGCGCAGATCTATTACGGCGACGAGACGGCGCGCGTATTGAAGGTTGACGGCGCGGTGGGCGACGCAACACTGCGTTCGTTCATGAACTGGGGCGACCTGGCCGACAACGCGCAGCGCGCCGGCTACCGCGTTAGCGACCTGCATCTGCACTGGAGCCGGCTGGGCCAGTTCCGGCGCGCGCACCCGGCGGTGGGAGCGGGCGTGCATGAGCAACTGGAAAGCAGTCCCTACACGTTCGCCCGCAAGTTCGAGCGCGCCGGCGTGCGCGACAGCGTGGTGGTGGCGCTGGACCTGCCGCCCGGCAAGCCAACACCGGTCAGCGTGGCGGGCGTCTTTCTGGACGGCCAGACGGTGCGCGATTACTACTCCGGTAAAA
This sequence comes from Massilia sp. TWP1-3-3, assembly GCF_049897805.1. NCBI lineage: Bacteria > Pseudomonadati > Pseudomonadota > Betaproteobacteria > Burkholderiales > Oxalobacteraceae > Massilia > Massilia sp. TWP1-3-3. The sequence goes on along the minus strand of NZ_JAFCWX010000006.1, from coordinate 172,831 downwards.
CGGCGCTTGTCGCCAACGGCAAAGTGCAGTTCGACACCGGCAATTCGATGGTGCTGATCGGGTTCTGAACGCAACATTTCCTGACCCCGGGGGAGATTTTGGTGCATTTCGTACAATAGGGTATGCTACACGCGATCCAGCCCCTATTTATTGCGATGACCAAAGAAACCGACTCCGAACAGAAATACAGCCGTACCGCCTATGCGGACGGTCCACGCCTGCTTGCCGACATCGGCGCCACCCACGCGCGCTTCGCACTTGAAACCGCGCCCGGCGTGCTGCGCTCGGTTCGCGTGCTCAAGTGCGACGATTTCAGCGGCATCGTGCCGCTGCTGCATTGCTACCTGGCCGACCATAAAAACATCCGCCTGAACCACGCCGCGTTCGCGCTGGCCAATCCGATCAGCGGCGATACGATCCGCATGACCAACCGCGACTGGACTTTCTCGACCGACGAAGTGCGGCGCGAGCTCGGCCTGAACACGCTGCTGATCGTGAACGACTTCACGGCGCTGGCAATGTCGCTGCCCGGCCTGTCCGGCGCGGATCTGATGCAGGTCGGCGCCGGCGCCCCGGCGTCGAACGCGGTGATCGGGGTGCTGGGGCCTGGCACCGGCCTTGGCGTCTCCGGCGTCATTCCCACCGTCGACGGCCTGGTTACGCTGGGCAGCGAAGGCGGCCACGTCAACTTCGCGCCGGCCGACGAGCGCGAGTTTGCGATCCTGCAGTTCGCCTGGAAAGAGTGGTCGCACGTGTCGAACGAGCGCTTGATTTCCGGCCCCGGCATGGAAATCATTTATCGCGCGCTGGCTGAACGCAACGGTCAACAGGTCGCCGCGCGCTCCTCGCCCGACATCATCAGCGGCGCGCTTGACGACAACGATCCGCTGTGCCTGGAAGTGCTCGAATGCTTCTGCAACATGCTGGGCGGCGCGGCCGCCAACCTGGCCGTGACGCTGGGCGCGTTCGGCGGCATTTTCATCGGCGGGGGCATCGTGCCGCGCATGGCCGAATTGTTCGCCAAGTCGGGCTTTCGCGCGCGCTTTGAGGCAAAGGGCCGCTTCACCGAGTACCTGGCCCAGATTCCGACGTACGTGATCATGACGCCGAACCCGGCCTTTTACGGCGTGGCGACGATCCTGTCCGAACACCTGCGCGGGCGCAGCGGCGCCAACACGCTGATGGAGCGCGTACAGCACTTGCAGCACGAACTCTCGCCCGCCGAGCAGCGCGTCGCCACGCTGGTGATCGAGCATCCGCGCAAGGTACTGGGCGAGCCGATCGCCGAAATTGCGCGCCTGGCCGACGTCAGCCAGCCGACCGTGATCCGCTTTTGCCGCTCGCTCGGTTTCCTGGGCCTGGCCGACTTCAAGCTCAAGTTCGCCAGCAGCCTGACCGGCACCATTCCGGTGCGTCACAGTCAGGTGCGCACGTCCGACAGCACGCACGACTTGTCGGCCAAGGTGATCGACAATACCGTGTCGGCCATCTTGAAATTCCGCGACCAGCTCGACGTGCAGTCGATCGACCGCGCCATCGAGCTGCTGCGCAATGCCAAGCGGGTGGAGTTCTATGCGATGGGCAATTCGCGCGTGGTGGCGCTGGACGGGCAGCACAAGTTCTTCCGCTTTCGCATTCCGAGCGCGTCGTATGGCGACTCGCACCTGTTCAAGCTGGCCGCAGAACTGCTCAATCCGGGCGACGTGGTGATCGCGATTTCGTCATCCGGCCAGATGCCGGAACTGCTGGCGGCGGTGGATGCGGCGCGCGCGGTCGGGGCCGACGTGATCGCGATCACCAGCAGCAAATCGGCGCTGGCGAAAAAGGCGACGGTGTGCCTGGCGGTCGATCACAGCGAAGACGGTACCTACTTCCTGTCGATGATCTCGCGCATGCTGCAGCTGCTGCTGATCGATATCATGTCGGTCGGGATTTCGCTGGGCGTGCAGGGCGACGACAGCGAGGCCGAGAAAAAGCGCATGCTCATCTCGCACCTCGATATCTGACTACTCCACAAACACGACAGCGGTGCGCGGCGGGACATGCAACATCCCCGTTGCGCGGTCGTAGGCGGCATCTGCGGCGCGCCGGTCGGCCGCCCCAGATGCCGCATGCACCGGGTGGAGCCGCATGCGCTGCCCACGTTCGCGCTCCACGGCCACGCCGTGCGCCACCTTGTCCACATTGATGAAGTAATTGACGGCCTTGAAGTGCGCGCCGGGGTAGCCCTTGCCGTCGATGCGCGCGGCAATCACGGTCGGGGCGGCGCTGTCGTAAAAGCGCAGCCGCGCGTTTATGTCGGCCGCTGTGCGCAGGCGGAACAGGGTGGAGCTGGCGCGAATTGCCAGCAGGTCGCGAAAGGCGTCGCGGGCATAGGCGATGTCGGCCGGCGCCGGTTTTAATGCGGCGTTGGCCAGCAGCGGCTTGAGGAGGGCATAGTCCTTGCCGTTGTCCTGCGCCGGCGGCAGACCGGTGCCGAAGTAATTGTCCTGGTAGCTCCAGTCGATGCGGTTGAACCAGTCGCCCGAATTGAAGCTGTTGCGGTCCAGTGACTTGGAGCGCAGCGTGTCGATGCCGGCGTGGTAGTACGCCACGCCCTGGCTAAAGGCGTTGATGGCCGCGCCCAGCATCTGCACCCGCGCGCGCTCGGCGCTGGTGGTGGCCAGCGGCAGCTTGAGGACGTTGATGTCGTACAGCGTTTGGTTGTCGTGGTTTTCAACGTAGTTGACCGCTTCGCCCGGCTCGCTGGCGTAACCGGCCGGCTGGCCGTTATAGTCGATCGATTCCAGTGTGAGCACGCCCTTGGCGTGCGTGCGCAGGGGGTAGCTGCGCACCGAGCCTGCCAAGCCAACCTTGACCATGTCGGCAGTGCCCAGCAAATCGGCCAGCGGACGCGCGCCGGCCAGTGCGTTGGGATCGTACACCAGGCCATTGATGAAGCCCTGCTGCGAGATCAGCTTGTCGCCGGCGTCGGCAGCGGAGCCGCCGCGCACGCTGTCGCGTCCCCGGTCATTGAAGGTGCCGATGCCGCTGCCATCGAGCGAGAGCTGCGAGGCTTGCACGAAGCGCGCGCCATTTTCCACCTCACCGAAATTCCAGCCTTCGCCGATCAAGTTGACGTGGCGCCCGGCCGCCTTGTCGACGCGCGCCTGCAATTGCTCCATCACCGCGCGCGGCTGGTGGCCCATCAAGTCGAAGCGGAATGAATCGATCTTGTACTCGCGCGTCCACAGCGCGGCCGAATCGAGCATCAGACGCGCCATCATCAGGTTTTCGGTCGCGGTGTTGTCGCAGCAGGTCGATTGCTCGACCGCGCCGGCCGCGTTCAGGCGGTGGTAGTAGCCCGGGACAATCCGGTCGAGGACGGATTTTTCTTTCTGGCCCGAGGCGAAGGTGTGGTTGTACACCACGTCCATCCCGACCCGCAAACCGGCGCCGTGCAGGTTCATCACCATTTCGCGAAACTCGATGATGCGGCGCGCACCGTCGGCCGGGTCGCTGGCGTAGCTGCCTTCCGGCGCGCTGTAATGGAACGGGTCGTAGCCCCAGTTGAAGCAGTCGGTGTGTTCGGTTTTCTTGATCAAGGCTTGCTGGGAGTCGCCATCGGCTGCACCCACGGGCGCGGGCACGGCGCAGCCGCGCTCGGGCACGCTGGCGATGTCGTACACCGGCAGCAGGTGAATGTCGGTCATGCCGGCGCGGCTGAGTGCTGCCAGGTGCCGCATGCCGTTGGCGTTCTTCTCGCCAAAGGCGGCGTACTTGCCGCGCTTTGCCGGCGCCACCGTCGGGTCGTTGATGGAAAAGTCGCGCACGTGCAGTTCGTAGACCACCATGTCGGTCTGCGCCTTGACGCGCTCTGGCACCCGGTGCCGGTCCCAGTGCGCGGGTTTCAAGCGCGGCGCGGCCAGGTCGGCAATGTAGCTGCGCGCCGAATCGGCGCTCAGGCTGACCGAGTAGGGGTCCGTCACCAGGTTGCGTACCAGGCCGGCGCTATCGACAATGACGTCGACGATGTATTGATAGTATTTGCCGGACAGGTCGCCGGGTGCGGCAATGCGCCACACGCCGCTGGCCGCGTCAAGCTGCATGGGCGCGATCGCCGTGGCCGGCGCGCTGGCGCTGTCGTAAGTGCACAGCATGACCTGCTGCGCCGTTGGCGCCCACAGACCGAAGGCGGTGGCTGTTGCGCGGGGAGCGACGCCCAGGCCGGGGGCGCTGGCCGCAGCCCGATACAGGTCGTCGAGCGCGCCGGCAGCTTGCAGGCGCGTTGCGGCGCGCACGGTGCCGTCGGCGTCTTCCTGCACCAGTACCAGCTGCTGGCGGTGCAGCGCCGGCAGGCGCGCCAGGTCGGCGTCGGCAATGGCGAATGTGGGGCCGGCGCCGACGTACTTGAAGCGCGCCGGGTCGGCCGGTCCGGTGAAGCGCGTCATGACCAGTGCGCCGGTGGCGCCGCTCACCCTGGCGCCGGGCGTGGCAGTAATGCCGCCGTCGGGTGCGTGGTACAGCTTGACGACGCCCGCCGCGTCGGCGCCGGGCCAGCGCGCAAGGCGCCGGTTGAGCCAGACGGCGCGCGCCGGCAGGCTGGCCGCTCCCGGCTGCAGTAGTTGCTGGAAGCTGGCGCTGTCGCAGGCTGCCAGCGGTGCGTCGGCGCCGTGCGCCGCGCCAAGGAAGATGAGGTGCAAGGCTGCACAGCGAAGCAAAATACGCATAGGGAATCCGGGTCGGTAAATCGCGGCGAGGGCAGTGCTAAAGACAGGTCTTTCAGGGAAAGTACTGCAAGTACAAGACTCGCGCCGCCAAGGCTAATAATTTAGCGATGGTAGAGCATTTTCTGTAGCTTTACTACAAAATCTTACACTTGATTCAACTCGCCCTGGGCGCGGTAATTATCCACCATCTTGTAGCGCGTTGCGTACCACCCGAAGATGGCAGCGGCCACCAGTGCGAAGGCGGCAAAAAAGTACATCTGGAACGCCATCACGCTCACGCCGCTGTTGGCGATCTGCGCGATCACCGCGTCGTTGCGCACGGTCTTGTTGACGATCAGGACCCACAGGCTGCCGACCGTGATCGACAGGAACCAGAAGGCCATGATCACCCCCTTCATCGACTTGGGCGCCTGGCTGTAGGCAAATTCCAGGCCGGTGGCCGATACCAGCACTTCGGCAAAGGTGAGCAGCGCGTACGGCAGGATCTGCCAGGTCATCGACATCGGCGTGCCGCCATCCATGGCCACTTGTATGGCCCCGATGACGATCCACGACAGGCCCGAAAATGCGATCCCCGTCGTCATGCGGCGCAGTGCGGTCGGCTCGATGCCCAGTGTGCGCAAAAGCGGGTACAGCACCAGGTTGTTAAACGGGATCAGGATCATTACCAGCAGCGGATTTATGGCCTGCATCTGGGCCGGTGCGAACGTGAACGGGCTGCCGAACAGGTCGATGGTCGGCGCGATCATGGCATTGGCCTGTACCACCCAGGTCGAGGCCTTCTGGTCGAACAGCGACTGGAAGGGCGTGCACAGGGCGAACACGATCAGGATGCGCAGCACGGCGCGCACGCCGTCGACCGCTTCGTCGGGATGGATGCCGCGCGCGCGTTCGAGTTGCATGGAGGTGCCGATACCACCGAACGCGAGCAGCAGCACCAGCGCCAGGCAGGCGCCGATGACGAAGCCCAGCGCCGGAATCATGAGCAGCGAGACCAGCGCGCCGAGCGCGCCGATGCCGGCGACGAACAGGCCCGCCTGTCCAGCGCCGCGCTGTTTGGCCAGCAGTGCGGTGCGCGCCACGTTGATGAACGAGTGCGGGTCGGCCGGGGCGGGCGGGACGTGCACGTATTTTTTGCGTCCCGACCAGAACACCAGTGTGGCGACCAGCATCAGCGCGCCCGGAATGCCAAAGGCGACCGAGGCGCCGTAGCTGCGCAGGAAAATGGGCATCAGCAGCGAGGCGAAGAACGAGCCGAAGTTGATCGACCAGTAGAAGGCGTCATACACCACCTTCGCCTTGTTCTTGTTGGTCTGGTCGAACTGGTCGCCCACGAACGAGGACACCAGCGGCTTGATGCCGCCCGAGCCGAGTGCGATCAGAAACAGGCCGAAGTAAAAGCCCTTGAGGTTGTCGTCCCAGACGGCCAGGCAGGCGTGGCCCGCGCAGTACACGAGGCTGAGCCAGAAGATGGTGTTGTATTTGCCGAAGTAGCGGTCGGCGATCCAGCCGCCCAGCAGCGGAAAAAAATACACGCCGATGACGAAGGTGTGGAAAATATCCTTGGCTTCGCCGGCGCGGTCCGGGGCCGGCATGAACAACAGCAGGGTGCTGATCAAAAAAGGCGTGAGGATGTTGCGCATGCCGTAAAAGCTGAAGCGTTCGCACGCCTCGGAGCCGACGATGTACGGCACTTGCCGGGGCAAGGGCCCGTTGCCGTCCTGTTTATCCGCTTGCGCCATTCCCGCTCCCTGCATTTGACCAGACGCGATCCTAAGCGCTTGCCGAGAGACTGGCAATAGCTAATTTATTTGATGTAGTTTGACTACGATAGTGATCTGGTACTATTGCCATGGAATGTTCTAAGCCATTGATAAGTATAAACATTATTGCTATTTATGACGGATGAGCGGATATTGTTAAATGGCGGCAAGTGATGTATATTATCTACAAAATCATAACGGGACGCTTCATGAACAATCAAATCACACCTTGGTGGCGCGAAGCCATCATCTACCAGGTTTATCCGCGCAGCTTTCTCGACACTAATGGCGACGGCGTGGGCGACCTGCCCGGCATCACGGAAAAACTCGACTATATCGCCGAGCTTGGCGCCGACATCGTCTGGATTTCGCCGTTCTTTACGTCCCCGATGAAAGACTTCGGCTACGACATTTCCGACTACTGCGACGTCGATCCCCTGTTCGGTACACTGGCCGACTTCGACGCCCTGATTGCCAAGGCCCACAGCGTGGGCCTGAAAATCATGATCGACCAGGTGCTCTCGCACACGGCCGAAGCGCATCCTTGGTTTGTCGAGAGCCGCAAGAGCCGCGACAATCCCAAGGCCGACTGGTATGTGTGGGCCGATCCTCTCCCCGACGGCAATCCGCCCAACAACTGGCTGTCCGTGTTCGGCGGCTCGTCGTGGCAGTGGGACAGCCGGCGCAAGCAGTACTACCTGCATAACTTCCTGGTCAGCCAGCCGGACATGAACTTTCACCATCCGGAAGTGCAGCAGGCGCACCTGGACAACCTGCGCTTCTGGCTGGCGCGCGGCGTGGACGGCGTGCGCATGGACGCTTGCAATTTCCACTTCCACGACCCCGCATTGCGCAGCAATCCGGTCGCGACCAACCGCGACACCGCTACCGTCACCGACGTCAACCCGTACGGCATGCAGGCGCACATTTACGACAAAACGCGTCCCGAGAATATCGCCTTTTTGCAAAAGATCCGCACGCTGCTCAACGAATTTGGCGCCGTCGCGATTGGCGAAGTGGGCGCCGACGATGCGCTCGGCGTGATGGCCGACTACACGGCCGACGGCGACAAGCTGCACATGGCCTACAGCTTCAACCTGCTCACCAGCACGTTCACGGCGGCCTACATCCGTTCGCAGGTGGAGGAGTTCGAAGCGCGCGTCAAGGGCGGCTGGGCTTCCTGGTCGGTCGGCAACCACGACGCGATGCGCGTGATGTCGCGTTGGGGCGGCGGGGCGCCGACACCGGCGCTGGCCAAGCTGGTGCTGGCGATGCAATGCTCGCTCAAGGGCACGCCATGCCTGTACCAGGGCGACGAGCTGGCCTTGCTCGAAGCGGAGGTGCCGTTCGAACTGCTGCAGGACCCTTACGGCATCACCTTCTGGCCCGAGTTCAAGGGCCGCGACGGCTGCCGTACGCCGATGCCGTGGACCACCGAGGCGCCGCACGCCGGCTTTACCAGCGGTACGCCATGGCTGCCGGTCGCGCCGCAACACCTGGCCAATGCCGCCGCCGGGCAGGAGAGCGACCCGCACTCGCCGCTCAATTTTGCGCGCCGCTTGATCGCCTGGCGCCGCCAGCAGCCGCAGCTGACGCGCGGCGACATCGTGTTTTTCGATGCGCCCGAGCCGGTGCTGGCGCTGCAGCGCGACCTGGCAGGCCATCCGAGCGTGCTGGCGATGTTCAACCTGGGACCGGCGCCAATCACTTTCACGCTGGAGCAAGCGGCCGGCGCGGTGGTGCTGAGCGGCCATGGGCTGCCCGGCAGCGTTGACGGCACCAGCGTCACGCTGCCGGCCTACGGCGCCTGGTTCGGTAGCATCGCAGCATGAACGACCTCGCCGATCCGGAAAAGTTTGCGCGCACCGCGTTTGCCGACGGCGCGCGCCTTCTGGCCGACATCGGCGCCACGCATGCGCGCTTTGCGCTGCAGACCGCGCCGGGCGTGTTTCGCTCGGTGCGGGTGCTCAAGTGCGACGACTTCGAAGGCATCGTCCCGCTGCTGCAGTTTTACCTGGCCGACCACCAGGAGCTGCTGCACCACGCGGCGCTGGCGGTGGCCAATCCGATCAATGGCGACCAGGTCCGCATGACCAACCGCGCGTGGGAGTTTTCGACCGACGCCGTGCGGCGCGAGCTCGGTTTGCAGACGCTCCTGATCGTCAATGACTTTACGGCGCTTGCCATGGCGATACCCGCGCTGGGCCCGGACGACCTGATGAAGGTCGGCGGCGGTGCGGCGGCGGGCAACGCGGTGGTCGGCGTGCTGGGGCCCGGCACCGGCCTTGGCGTGTCGGGCGTCATTCCGACGGTGGACGGCTTTGTCACGCTGGGCAGCGAGGGCGGCCACGTCAACTTCGCGCCGGCCGACGAGCGCGAGTTCGCCATTTTGCAGTTTGCCTGGAAGGAGTGGCCGCACGTGTCGAACGAGCGGCTCATTTCCGGACCCGGCATGGAGATTATCTACCGCGCGCTGGCGCTGCGCAATGGCGTCAAGGTGCCGGTGCGCATGTCGCCGGCGATCATCAGCGGCGCGCTCGACGACAAGGATGCGCTGTGCCTGGAAGTGCTGGACTGCTTTTGCGGCATGCTCGGTGGTGCCGCCGCCAACCTGGCCGTCACGCTGGGCGCCTTTGGCGGCATGTTCATCGGCGGGGGCATCGTGCCGCGCATGGGCGAATGGTTCGCCACATCGCAGTTCCGGGCGCGCTTCGAGGCCAAGGGGCGCTTCACCGGCTACCTGGCCGATATTCCCACCTACGTCATCACCACGCCCAACCCGGCCTTTCACGGCGTGGCCACGATTTTGTCGGAACACCTGCGCGGACGCAGCGGCGCCAACACGCTGATGGAGCGCATAGGCCACCTGCAGCACGAGCTCACGCCTGCCGAACAGCGCGTGGCCACGCTGGTGCTCGAGCATCCGCGCCTGGTGCTCAATGAGCCGATCGCGGGGATTGCCAAACTGGCCGAAGTCAGCCAGCCGACGGTGATCCGCTTTTGCCGCTCGCTGGGTTTTCTGGGGCTGGCCGACTTCAAGCTCAAGTTTGCCAGCAGCCTGACGGGCGCCATTCCCGTGCGCCACAGCCAGGTGCGCAACGGCGACAGCACGCACGACGTTTCGGCCAAGGTGATCGACAACACCGTCTCGGCGATTTTAAAATTTCGCGACCAGCTCGACGTGCGCGCCATCGACCGCGCCATCGAACTGCTGACCCAGGCCAACCGTGTCGAGTTTTACGCGATGGGCAATTCGCGCGTGGTGGCGCTGGACGGACAGCACAAGTTTTTCAGGTTCCGCATTCCCACCGCGTCGTATGGCGACTCGCACCTGTTTACGCTGGCCGCCGAACTGCTCAAGCCGGGCGACGTGGTGGTGGCCATTTCAAACTCGGGCCGGCTGCCCGAATTGCTGACGGCGGTCGATGCGGCGCGCGCTGCGGGCGCGGACGTGATCGCCATTACCAGCAGCGGCTCGGCGCTGGCCAAGAAGGCCACAGTGTGCCTGGCGGTTGACCATGCGGAAGACAGCACCAACTTCCTGTCGATGATCTCGCGCATCTTGCAGCTGCTGCTGATCGATATCGTATCGGTGGGGATTTCGCTCGGTACGGCGGCGCAGGGCGCCAAGGCTGAAGGCGGCGAGCTCGAAGCGGACCAGCGCCGCATGCTGATCTCGCACCTGGGAAGCTGAGGGCTACAGCGTCAAGCTTACAGCGCGCTCTTGCGCGCCATTGGCTGCTTGTCCTTGCGCCACTTGGCCAGGCTGACCGGCTGGTCGGTCTCGGTGTCTTCGACCAGGATGTCGGGGGTGTCTTGGCCGACCAGGAAGCTTTCCCAGCGCCGCGCCGCTTCCGGCGTATTTTCGACATAGCTGAATTGCCAGTAGCTCTTGGCGCCGATCACTTTGGGCGTCGGCCCATACTCGATCAATGCGCCGTGGACAGTGCCGTGAGACGCCGTTTCCAGGTGTTCCGACCACGCCTTCAATTCCGGCAGCGCCGCCAGCGCGGCGCGTGCTTCGGCCTTGCTGCGGGGCCCCGAAAACGGCTGCTCGTGCACTACGATCGGGGTCGGCGCCACCGTCACCGGCGCCGGTTTGTCGCGCGTGAAAAACACGACGCCAACCCCGGCAACGACAGCGAAAATTCCCGCGAGTAACGCTTTCTGATTCAGCATTGATGAGCAACCTGTAACTGTAGTTGCGGCCATACTAAACCAAAACCCAAGTCAACCGCAACACCGGGGTCAGACCACTTGTTTGCAGGGTGTGAAGTGGTCTGACCCCGGTTGGATTAGTTAAGGGCGGTGTTGACCTTGAGGTTTTGCTCGAGGTAGTTGGCCAGTTCGGCGCTCGGGGCGGCCGGGGCAGGGCCGCCGAGGTGCTGGTGCAGGCCGCGCAGCAGCAGGTGCAGATACGCCTGGCGCATCAGCGGCTTGCGCGGCGAGTGGCCTTCGTCCGGGTCGAGCAGCAGCGTCACCGGCTTGCCCATGCCTTGCAGGCGCGCCACGTAGTCGGTCACGCTGGCCGGGTCGACCATCCGGTCCTTGCCCCCGGCAAGAATCAACAGCGGCCTGGTGATCTTGCTGGCATTTGCCGCCGGGGCGGCGTCGGCCAGTGCCTTCATGGCGGCCGCGTCGTTCAAGTCGATGCCCATTTCCGCCAGCGTGACCGAGAACGGGGCGTCGTCACCTTGCGCCGGGCCGGCTGCGGCGGCTTTGAGCGTGCGCGCAAAGTCGGGCGGCGGCACCATCGCCATGCCGAACTTGAACAGGTCCGGCGTGTGCGTCAGCGCCAGCAGCGTGGAGTAGCCGCCGAAGGAGTCGCCCATGATGGCCAGGCGGCGCTTGTCGCCCACGCCCTTGGCCACCAGCCAGCGCACGCCGTCGATGATGTCGGCCTGGACGCGCCCGTTGCCAAAGTCCGACTTGGGCGCCGTCAGGTAGTGTTCGCCATAGCCGGTCGAGGCGCGAAAGTTAGGCTGGAAGACGGCGTAGCCGCGGTTGACCAGGGTCTGCACCAGCGCGTTGTAATCGTTGTCGAACTTGCCCCACGGGCCGCCATGGACCATGGTCACCATCGGCAGCGTGGCTGCATCCTTCCCCGGCGGCAGGCTGACGTAGCCGTGCAGCAGCGCGCCGTCCGAACCGCGATAGTGCAGCGCGATTTTTTGCGCCAGCGCGCTCTCCGGCAGCGGTTGGCCAAGGCTGCTCTCCTGCGCCAGCACGGGATCGATGCGGCGGCTGGCCACGTCGTACAGATAGTAGCGATCTTGTTGCAGGCGCGCCGATTTTTCCGTCAGCAGCCAGCGCGGTGCGCTGTCGCTGGCGGCAATAGTGATGTTCGCATCAGGGAATCGTTTGGCCACGTCGGCGGCGCCCTGGCGCGCGGCGGCGTTCAAGCCATAGTTGCGGCGCGCCGGCGAATCGTAGACGGCCAGCAGCGGCGTGCGCGATAGGGGCGAGACCACGGCCTGCTTCAAGTCCGACAGCGCCAGCGGGTCGGTGTGCAGCACGCGCGTGGCGTGCGTGGCCAGGTCCACCTGGACCAGCGCCTTGCGCTCGCCCGCATGGTTGACGACCATCGTCAGCGTGCGAGCGTCGGGCGAGGCGGCCACCAGTTCGCAGGCGCGCAGCCGCTTGCAGCGCGCGGCCTCGACCCATTTGCCGTTTTGCCGGTGCGAGACGACCTGCGTGAAGTCCGCTTCCCGGGTACGGATGAAACTCACCTGGCCGGCGCCGTCGATGAGAAATTCGTCCACTTTCTTGCTGCCCTCGTAGATCACCTCGCTGTTGCCGTCGATGCCGATGCGGCTGATACGGTAGGCGCCGGCGGCGCGGTCGAATTCTTCGGTGATGCCGTGCCGTGGCCGGCTAGGGTCGACGAACAGGAATTGCTGCTCCGTCTTGGGATCGAACGCGGCCAGCTTGCTGCTGGCGCCGGTGGCCAGCGTCACCTGGGACAAGGCGTCGCCGCTGTCGAGAAAAATGAACTTGGCGTCGCTCGACCAGGAGGGATCCTGGCGACCGGAAATGGCCAGCAGTTTTTTCTTGTCGCCGGTCTTGATATCCAGGACGTACAGCGTCTGTGCCTGGCCGTCCGACTCGAGGAAGGCAAGCGATTCGCCGTCCGGCGAGAGCTTCACCTGGCTCAGGCGCGAGCGGCGGCTGAAGTCCTGGTCCTTGATGGGCGCCGCCGCCGGCATGGCGGCAATGCGCGCCAGCAGCGGCTTGAGCGAGCGCGTTTCGAGCGCGCGCGCATCAAGTGCTGTGGCGGTTTGCGCGGCGCTCGCGCCCAGGCAGGCGAAGGCGATGGCCAATGCCATGGCGCAGGCCGAACCGTTGCGGGCGATTTTTGGGGTAAGCATGGTGACTCCTTTGGTGGACAAGACTGCTTGTTGTTATGAGGCCGCAAGCAACACGGCGGCCGGCGTGGAAGACTTCAGAAAAACCGGTGGGCGCGCCTGCAGCACCATCAGGCATGCCAGCGCGGGCGGCCCAAGCAGCAGGCAAGCGGCCAGCCAGGCTGCCCTGCGCAGCACTGTTACGCGCGCGCCGCGCAGCCAGTAGTACCCGCCCAGTGCCGACAACAAGGCGGCGAGCAAGGCCGCGATCACTACGTCATCTGGGCGCGCGCGGTCCAGGGGATTGCTGTAGCGGGTCTTTGCGCGGTCGAGGATGCGGCCTTTGTCGAGCAGCGCGTCGGGCAGTGCCAGCAGGTGGTGCAAGACCGGCGACACCCACCAGTCATGATGCTCGAACAGCGCAGGGAAGTCATGCGCGAGCTCTCGCCGCGCCACCTCGCGCGCATGGCCGGCTGCGTCGACCAGCATGATGACCTGGCTCGCTTCGCTGCCGCCGGTGATCATGTCGCCGCCAAAGCTGAACGAGACCAGCGCGCCGTCGAGCAGGGCGGCGATGTCGATCCGGTCAAGGCTGCTGAACGCTTGCGGCAGCGCGATGCTGTAGGTCTCCTGCAGCGCTGCTCCAGGCGCGGGCCTGGCAAAGGCGATCAGGCGCAGGTTGGTGATGACGTACCAGACGTCGCCCGCCTCCATCGGTTCGCGTGCCAGCGTCTCGGGTGCGCGCAGCTTAAGTAGGGAATGGACCGCTCCGCTGGTGGCGTCGCGCGCCATCAGCTCGTGCGCCAGCAGCAGGTAGGGACCGTCGCCGGGCAGGGGGACGGCGCTGAAAGGTGCATGGTCGCCCATGCCTTTGGCGCCAAGCACGCCGCGCGGCTGCATGGTGTACAGGTCGCGGCCCATAAACAACATGGCGTCGTGGCTGAAGGTCCATTCGATATGGCGTGCCTCATCGGTCAAGCGTAGCGTGTCCAGGTTGCCGAGCTGGTGGCGCACCGGGTACTGCCTGATCGACGGTTCAAAATTAACGATGCCGGTCAGGGCGACCTGGCGCCGCCACTGGAGCGCCTGCGGATCGGTCGCAGAAGTAAGGCCGCGCAGGAACAGCGCCGGTCCTTCGGAACGGGTGGACTCGGTAAAGCCGCCGGCCGGGGACAGCGCGCGGTTCAGCGGGTGTACGCCGGCCAGCATCAGGCCATTCTGGTACATCATGGAGCCGGCCCAGGTCAGGGCAAGGTAAAAGCCGATCAGCAGCGGTGCTGCGGTGGCGGCTAGCGCGGCGCCCGACGGCGGGGCGGTGCGGTCCGGCTTAAAGGCGCCGTAGGCGATGTAGACCAGCAGCGCCAGGCACAGGGCGCTTGGCGCGAGCATCACGTAGCCGGAGGCGAGGTGGCCCATCAGCAGCAGGGGCAGCAGCAAGACCAGGATGGCGCTGCGGCGCCCGCTCAGGGAGACGTAACTGCCGGCCAGCCAGGCCGTCATCGTCAGCAGCACCAGTTCGAGCACCAGCAGGTAGTGGCGCGCATCGACCACGCGGGTGCTGAGCCAGTCGGTGCACAGCACCGTCAGCAAGGCCGGCAGGCCGACCGCGAACACGATCAGCGCGCCGGAGGCGGCCGCGATGGCGCCAAAGATCGCCAGCCGCGCCAGTGGCCGGTGCAGCAGCCAGAGCCAGCGGCTTGGCTGGCGGTAGGCGCCGAACTGCACCATCGCAAACGCCAGTGCGGCCAGCATGTAGACGGCCAGCGCGATCATGTGCGGCTCGTAGCGCAGTTGCAGCAAGTCGAACAGGCGGTTGACGAACAGCTGCAGCAGCAGGTGCGCGGCGGCGAAGATCAGGGCAGCGTTGCGAAAGTGCCGGCACTCGCTGAAAAAAAGCTCTCTCATGGCCGCTCTCAGGCAGCTGCCGCAACGGGCGTGGAGGCTATGTGGCCGCTGGCCAGAAAGCCGTTAACGGCGCGGTCCAGGCTGACCGGCATTGCTTGGGCGCTGCGCGCGCCGAGCAGGGCCAGGCGCGCGCCAAAATCGTCCTGCTGGTCGAAGACGATGAAGTGGGTCAGGCCGTCGATGCGCTGCACCTGCAGCACGCCGGGCAGGTGGGCCAGGCTAGGCTCGCGAAACGGAAATTCGGCCACCCACAGCTGCACCCGTTCGCAAAATTCGCCCGGGGCCGACATGTGGCGCAGCGCGCCGCGTTCTAGGATGATCAGGTTGTCGGCCACGCGCTCGATTTCTTCCATCTGGTGCGAGCAGTAGATGATGGTCGACTCGTCGGCCAGGCTGGAAAACATCAGCGCTTCGAGAAAGGCGCGCTTGGCGACGACGTCCAGCCCCAGGGTCGGTTCGTCGAGTACCAGCAGTTCCGGGCTTTGCGCCAGCGCCAGCGCCAGATTTACGCCGGCGCGTTCGCCGCGCGAGAGCTGGGCGATGCGCTGCTCGGGCAGCACATTGAAGTGGCCAATGACGTCGTCGTAGCGGGCCTGGTTCCACAGGCTGTACTGGCGGCGCTGCATGGCGGTCACTTCGTTGATGCGCATCCAGCCGGGCAGGGTGTGTTCTTCATTGACGAAGCCGATGCGCCCGCGCAGTTGCGGGGTCAGGCGCGCACTGTCGCAGCCGAGGATGTGCGCGCGGCCCGAGGTCGGCGTTTCAAAGCCGAGCAGCACGCGAAACAGCGTCGACTTGCCGGCGCCGTTGGCGCCGACGATGGCGTGGATGCCGCCGCGCGGCACGTGCAGCGTCATGCCGTCGAGCGCGCGCTTGCGGCCGTATTGCATGACGAGGGAGTTGGTCTGGATGATGAAGTCGGACACGGGGCAGCTTAGGCGGTTTTTTTGGAAAGGCTCAGCGCCAGCTCGCCGGCGACGGCGTCGAGCAGCGCCTGGGCCGGGTAATCGAGCCCGATCACGTCGCCCACGAAGCGCTGCACCGCGTCGTCGAGCCGGCGCGAGCGTTCTGCATGGGACAGGCGCTGGCGCGGGATGGCGACGAATAGCCCCAGCCCGGCGCGCGCATCGAGCCAGCCTTCGGCCGTCAGTTCGCTGTAGGCCTTGGCCACGGTGTTGGGGTTGACGGTGAGCTGCTGGGCCAGGCCGCGTACGCTGGGCAGGGCGGCGCCCACGGCCAGTTCACCGCTGGCGATCATGCGCCGCACGCCGTCGACGATCTGGCGGTTGATCGGGCGTGGGTCGCCCGTGGCGATCTGGAGCATTAATGCGGCGCGGCCGGTCATGGTTGCCTCTCTACTGTACTACTACGGTTAGTACAGTAACAGCGGCTTGTCCCCTCGTCAATGATTGATTGATACATACATGGCGAACCGCTGCGACGCTTGTTCGATCTCACTATCGTCTATCTTGCCACTGTTCCGTGGATTGCTCCCGCCGGGGGTGGCGCCACCTCTGAACAAATGCGCACGCAAAAAATAGACATAAAAAAACCTGCAAGGCGCGAACCTTGCAGGCTTTTTAGTCAGGCAAACAGCAATTACATCATGCCGTCCATACCGCCCATGCCGCCCATGCCACCCATGCCGCCACCCATGCCGCCAGCTTGCTTGTCTTCAGCTTGCTCGCATACCATGGCGTCGGTGGTCAGCATCAGGCCAGCGATCGATGCTGCGTTTTGCAGTGCCGAACGGGTGACTTTTGCTGGATCCAGAACACCCATTTCGACCATGTCGCCGTAGGTGCCGTTGGCTGCGTTGTAACCGTAGTTGCCGGTGCCGGCCAACACTGCTGCCACCACAACGGACGACTCTTCGCCGGCGTTTTGCACGATCATGCGCAGTGGCTCTTCCATGGCGCGCATGACGATCTTGATGCCTGCGTCCTGGTCAGGATTGTCGCCCTTGACGGTGATGTTGGCACGTGCGCGCAGCAAGGCTACGCCGCCGCCAGGAACAATACCTTCTTCAACGGCAGCGCGGGTTGCGTGCAGTGCATCTTCAACGCGTGCTTTCTTTTCTTTCATTTCGACTTCGGTTGCAGCGCCAACCTTGATCACTGCAACGCCGCCTGCCAACTTGGCAACGCGCTCTTGCAGTTTTTCGCGGTCGTAGTCCGACGTTGCTTCTTCGATCTGCACACGTACTTGCTTGACGCGCGCTTCGATGTTTTCAGCCTGGCCCGCACCGTCGATGATGATGGTGTTTTCCTTGCCTACTTCGATCCGTTTGGCCTGGCCAAGTTCAGCCAGCGTGACTTTTTCCAGCGTCAGGCCAACTTCTTCAGCGATCACCTGGCCGCCGGTCAGCACTGCGATGTCTTCCAGCATGGCCTTGCGACGGTCGCCAAAGCCTGGGGCCTTGACTGCGCACGTTTTCAGGATGCCGCGGATGTTGTTGACAACCAGGGTTGCCAGCGCTTCGCCTTCGATGTCTTCTGCGATGATCAGCAGTGGACGGCCGGCTTTGGCGACTTGTTCCAGGATTGGCAGCAGGTCACGGATGTTCGAGATTTTTTTGTCGCACAGCAGGACGAATGGGTTGTCCTGGATCGAGACTTGCTTCTCTGGGTTGTTGATGAAGTACGGCGACAGGTAGCCGCGGTCGAACTGCATGCCTTCTACGATGTCGAGCTCGTCGTTCAGGGACTTGCCGTCTTCAACGGTGATGACGCCTTCCTTGCCGACTTTTTCCATCGCTTCCGCGATCCGCTCGCCGATCGAGTAGTCGGAGTTGGCCGAAATGGCGCCAACCTGCGCGATTTCTTTGGTCGTCGTGCATGGCTTGGCGATTTTTGCCAGCTCTTCGACGGTGGCAGCAACTGCCTTGTCGATGCCGCGCTTCAAGTCCATTGGGTTCATGCCGGCGGCCACGAACTTCATGCCTTCGCGCACGATGGCCTGGGCCAGCACGGTCGCGGTGGTGGTGCCGTCGCCGGCGTTGTCGCTGGTGCGGGAAGCAACTTCCTTGACCATTTGCGCGCCCATGTTCATGAGCTTGTCTTTGAGTTCGATTTCTTTCGCAACCGATACACCGTCCTTGGTGATGGTTGGCGCGCCGAACGAGCGCTCGATGACCACGTTGCGTCCTTTAGGACCCAGGGTGACTTTCACTGCATTGGCGAGAATGTTGACGCCTTCAACCATCTTGGCGCGCGCTGCGTCGCCGAATACTACATCTTTAGCTGCCATGTTTTTTTCTCCGAAAATTGGTGTTGCGAGAATATGAGGTGATTACTTGACCAGGACGGCCATGATGTCTTCTTCGCGCATCACCAGCAGTTCGTCGCCGTCAACTTTGACGGTTTGGCCGGAGTATTTGCCGAACAGCACGCGGTCGCCGACTTTGACTTCCAGCGGGCGAACTTTGCCATCGTCCTGGACTTTACCGTTGCCGATGGCGAGGATCTCGCCCTGGTCCGGTTTTTCTGCGGCTGCGTCAGGAATGATCAGGCCGGATGCAGTTTTGGTTTCCTGGTCTAGACGCTTGACGATAACGCGATCGTGCAATGGGCGAAGGTTCATGCAAAACTCCTTAATGTTCAATGGTTTGACTTGCTATTCTTGGCCAGTACACGGCGTGCAGGGCCTGGAAATCATTGTTAGCACTCTCTGCTAACGAGTGCTAATTATAGGGACGGTACCGCGTATTTTCAAGGCATCATCCTTTTTATTTCAATAAACTGCTTGATCTCGCGCAAACTTTTCCTTTCCTTGTCGCCCGTTTTGCAATCATGCTCTGCTTCAATAATCGACGCTAACGTACTGAATCGGTTGACTAAAAATCGTTGACGGCTCTATAGTATTGGGATGATTTCTGAATTCAATGACCTGTCCGACAAAATCGACCGCCTTGCCGCGTTGACGCTGTCCCTACGCCGCGAGAATGCCACTCTGCGCCAAGCCAATGCTTTACTTGCTGCTGAGAACGTAGCCTTCATGGAACGCCTGTCCGAAGCCCAGCGCCGGGTTGAGGCCTTGCTGGCCAGCATTCCCGCCGAGGCCGGCGATGAAGACAACCTTCCCGCCGAAGCGACCATCCATGACGAGGCAGCCCAATGATCCAACTCGATGTCACCCTCATGGGTAATCCCTACCGACTGGCCTGCAAGGAGGGCGAGGAACGCACGCTCAAGGAAGCGGTCAGCTACCTTGACGGCAAAATGTGCGCGCTGCGCGACTCCGGCAAGGTCAAGGGCAACGACCGCATCGCCGTGATGGCCGCGCTGAGCGTGACGGCTGAATTCTTATCCTCGAAAGCGGGACAAGGACCGCTGTCGGACTTGTCGATATTGGAAGTCAAGGAAAAAATCGGTGCCATGCATACCGCACTGGACGACGCCCTGACGCCGCAGGAAAATTTGTTTTAAAACCTGTTTTCGTTTGACATGGCGACACATCGGAGTAAACTCCGTTTCACCCTGCGGTGTTCGCGATTGCCATATATTCCTTGAACCATTTATGTGCACAGGTTGCGGAATTTTGTTTGATGGGAGTGAGCGTCACTTGTTTGACGAACCCGAAATTGAACTAACTGTGACCGCCTTGAACCATTAGGTTCAGGATGCCGGCAAGAACGGCACATGCGGGGTCTTATTCTGTAAAAGCGGTTGCACGCCTTTCGGCGCAACCGCTTTTTTTATGGGCAAACGACATGCGTTACTGGCTGATGAAATCCGAACCCGATGAAGTGAGCATCGACGACGTGCTGGCGGCACCCGGCCAGACGGTGCCATGGTTTGGCGTTCGCAACTACCAGGCGCGCAACTTCATGCGCGACGACATGCAAGCGGGCGACTTGGCCTTTTTCTATCATTCGAGTTGCGCGGAACCGGGCATCGCGGGCGTCGTCGAAATTGCCAGCGGCGCCTATCCGGACGCCACCCAGTTCGATCCCAAAAGCCACTATTACGATCCGAAGGCAACGCGGGAGACGCCGCGCTGGATCAGCGTGGACGTCAAAGCGGTGCGCAAGACGCGCTTGCTGAGCCTGAAGGAACTGCGCAGTTGTGCGGAACTGGAAGCGATGCGCCTGCTGGCCAAGGGCAGCAGGCTGTCCGTGATGCCGGTGGAAGTCTCGGAGTGGAAGTTCATCGATAAGCTGCTGCGCCAGCCAGGGTAATTGCGCGGCGCACGTGCAAACTTGCTGGTAGAGTCGGTAAGATAGTCAAACTCAGTAGCGACGACAATGAAAAACCTGCCAATTGGTGTACGCCTGGGAAGCGTGTTTGCCTTGCTTCTGCTCCTGCTGCTTGCGGTAACCGCCATCGGCGTATGGCGCATGAACAGCGCCAGTGAGATGACGCGCCACATGCTCCACACCCGGCTGCCCAACGAGCGCATGGTCGACGAATGGTTCAAGATAATTGAAGTAAACGCGGCGCGCACCACCACCGCCTGGCGCGCCGTCGATCCGGCCGAGCAAAAGGAGATAGAAGCCGAGATGAAAAAATCGTCGGCCCACGCGACCGAGATTCAAACCATCCTGGCAACGTCGATCACCGAGCCAGCCGCCAAGGCGGCGCTGGATAGCGTGCTTGCCACGCGCGCCGCCTACACCGAAGCGCGCACACGCGTTTTCAAGGAAAAAGCTGCCGGCAATCTCGCGGGGGCCAAGGAAATTTTCGACAAGGAGATGGCCGTCAAGCGCGAAGCCTACCTCGCCAGCCTGGCCCAGCTGTCCCGCACCCAACGCGGCCTGCTCGACCAGAGCGGCGCGCAAATCGATGCCAACTACGCCAGCGGGCGCCAGCTGATGATTGCGCTGGGCGTGCTTGCCGTCATCCTGGCGGCAAGCTGCGCGCTGATCATTACGCGCAGCATCACCCGGCCTATTGCTGAAGCGGTGCGCGTGGCGCGCGCCGTTGCTGCGGGCGACTTGACCAGCAACATTGAAGTCGAGACCAGCGATGAGACTGGCCAACTAATGGGAGCGCTCAAAAACATGAATGACAATCTGGTCGGGCTGGTATCGCAGTTGCGCATTGGCACCGACACCATCAATACAGCATCGCGCGAGATTGCCAGCGGCAATCTGGACTTGTCCTCGCGTACGGAAGAGCAAGCCAGTTCGCTGGAACAGACCGCCGCGTCGATGGAACAGCTGACGGCGACGGTAAAAAACAATGCCGCCCATGCGCGCGAGGCAAACACGCTGGCGATCGACGCCCGGGCGGTGGCGCGCCAGGGTGGCGACGCGGTGAGCGAGGTGGTGGCCACCATGGGTACGATTAACGATTCGTCACGCAAGATTGTCGACATCATCAGCGTGATCGACGGCATTGCATTCCAGACCAATATCCTGGCGCTGAACGCGGCCGTGGAGGCAGCGCGCGCGGGTGAACAGGGGCGCGGTTTCGCCGTTGTGGCGGCGGAAGTGCGCAGCCTGGCGCAGCGTTCGGCGGCAGCGGCCAAGGAAATCAAGGAACTCATTGGCGACTCGGTCGACAAAGTCGAGATCGATTCGCGCCAGGTGGCGCGGGCCGGCGCGACAATGCAGGACGTGGTGGCCAGCATCGGGCGCCTGAGCGGCCTGGTTGGCGATATCAGTACGGCCAGCAACGAGCAGCAAGAAGGCATCGAGCAGGTCAACGTGGCCATCACGCAAATGGACGGCATCACGCAGGAGAACGCGGCGCTGGTGGAGCAGGCCGCCGCCGCCGCAGCATCGATGCAGGAGCAGGCGCAGCAGTTGGCGCGGCTGGTCGACACCTTCAAGCTTGCGCGCGCGTCTGCCGTTCCCGCGCGCCCTGGTCGGCCCGGGCCGCGTGCACTGGCTGCCTGAGGACGGTGCACTCCTTGACGCTGTAGAATGCTTGCTTTCAATATAGGCGAGGCAAGCAGCGATGATACGGACGAAAGCAAGCGCTGCGGGGCGGCGCTGATGGACTGGGGCCTGATCGTCATCTTGCTCATCATGGGCGCGGGCGGCGGCTTCGCTGCGGGGCTGCTGGGCGTGGGCGGCGGCATGGTACTGGTGCCGTTCATCACGATGATTTTTGCCGCCAAGGGATTTCCTCCGACTGTGCTTGTGCACATGGCAATTGCCACCTCGCTTGCCACCATCATGTTCACGTCGCTCTCGTCGGTACGCGCACACCATTTGCATGGCGCGGTGCGCTGGCCGATTGTCTGGCTGCTCGCGCCCGGCATTGCGATCGGTTCGTGGCTGGGGCCGTGGTTGGCCAAGCAACTCAATACGTCGGCGCTGGCGCTGGTGTTCGGGGTATTCGTGGCCTTGTCGGCCACGCAAATGATCCTCAACCGCAAGCCGCCGGCCTCCCGTGAATTGCCGGGGCCGCCCGGCATGTTTGCCGTGGGCGCCGTGATTGGCGTGGTGGCCGGGCTGGTGGGGGCGGGCGGGGGCTTTTTGTCGGTGCCCTTCATGGGCTGGTGCAATGTAAAAATGCACAATGCGGTGGCCACCAGCGCGGCGCTCGGCTTTCCGATTGCCTTGTCGGGCACGCTGTCGAATATGTATTTCGGCTGGAACGAGCCGCTCTTGCCAGCGCATTCGCTGGGCTATATCTATGTGCCGGCGTTGCTGGTGATTGCGGCGGCCAGCGTGCTGATGGCGCCGGTGGGGGCGAGGGCGGCGCACCGGATGCCGGTGCAAAAACTCAAGCGGATATTTGCGATGGTGCTGTATTGCCTGGCCGCTTATATGCTGTGGAAGGCTTACGCCACCGCGGTTGCATAAGTTCCGCCACACACATCGTCCTCCCGGAGGCGGCGGTGCGACGACTCGCGACCCAAAGAACAGCTACTCAGTTCAACCGTTCTATGGGTCGCGAGTCGTCGGGTTTTAAACCTGCGCGGCCTGCCTGGCCTGCATCGAATACGCCCACCACAACATCGCCAACGCGCCGATGATCATCGGCAGCGACAGCATCTGGCCCGACGTGATCGGCAGGCCGGCCACCGTGACTTGCCAGTCCGGCACGCGGAAATATTCAGTAAAGAAACGCGCGCAGCCATACAGCAGCGTAAACATGGCGCCCACCGCGAGACGCGGACGCGATGTGCGTGAAAACAGCCACAACAGCGCAAACACGAGCAAGCCATCGACCAGCATCTGATAAAGCGGCGACGGATGGCGCAGACCGTCCAGGAACACCGGATCCGGATGCAAGGGGAAGCGGATATCCGGCCAGCGCATGGCCCACGGCAAGGTCGCATCGGCAACCCGCCCCGGCAGTTCGGCATTGATGAAGTTGCCCATGCGGCCGGCGGCGTAGCCGAGCGGCACCAGTGGCGCGATGAAGTCATACACGTCGAGCAGATTGCGCTTGGCCTTGCGCGCCCACAGCGCCATTGCCACCAGCACACCCAAAAAGCCACCGTGGAAGGACATGCCGCCCTGCCAGATCTTGAAGATATCGATCGGGTGCGCCATGAAATGCGCGGGCTGATAGAAGAACACTTCGCCCAGCCTGCCGCCCAGCACGACGCCAAGCATGCCATAAAACAGCATGTCGTCGAGGTCATCGTTTTTCCAGCCTTGCGCGGCAACATGCGCCTGCTTGATGCGCACGCGGCCCAGGATGATGAACATGGCGAAGGCCAGCACATACATCAGCCCGTACCAGTGGATGGACACGGGGCCGAGATGCAAGGCAATCGGATCCGGCATCGGATGAGTCAGCATTGGGTGTCTTTCTTGAAAGCCAGGCAGCACGTGCTGCCAACGTCCGGTATTCTACCCTCAGCGCGCGATCACGTAGAGCGAAAGCACCCGAAGGGCGCCTTCCGCCAAACGCATGACCTGGCGGTTACTTTCTCTTGTTGAAGGTATTGTTCAAACGTTCTTTTTTGCGCTGCTCGTCGAGCTTGTGGTCTTTTTTCTTGTCGAGGCCAAAGATCTTTTCGATGTACTCGAACCAGATGAAGGCAAAGCACATCAGGCCGATCACCCACCACCACGACATGGCGGCGAACTTCCAGACTTCAAAAAACTTCAGCGCGCCGAGGACGAGTATTAAGATGATAATGGGCATGGAAACTCCTTTTCGTGCTCCCATCTTACAAACAATTTACTTGCTTGTGGTTATTAATCGCGCTGGCGTACCGTCAACCGTGGCGCGCAGGTAACCGTTGTAACAAACATTGCTGCCGGCTCTACGATTGCGTAAACGCGGTAGAATCAAGGCAGTTGGAATACTTTGGAGAGAGTGATGAAACGTTCCCTGATGTTGTGTATGGTGTTGTCGGCGCTGGCGTCGTCGAGTGCGATGGCAAGTGCCGATCTGGCCAAGGCAAAAAACTGCATGTCGTGCCACGCGGTTGCGAGCAAGGTTGTCGGCCCCGCCTTCAAGGACGTCGCTGCCAAGTATGCCGGCCAAAAAGATGCGGAAAACAAGCTGGTCGCCAAGGTCTTGAAGGGCGGCGCCGGTTCATGGGGCGCCGTGCCGATGCCGGCCAACCCGCAAGTGACGGAGGCGGAAACCCGCATCCTCGTCAAGTGGGTGCTGGCGCAGAAGTAATTGGTTGAGGTAGTTGGTTGAGGTAGTTGGCCGTGGTAATGCGCGGCCGGCGTACTTCCCGGCCGCACCAATAAAAAACGCGCTCACTTGAGCGCGTTTTTTTTCGTCCTGCGGCGCAAGCCGCAGGCCAGGCTTACTTGATGACTTCGAGCTTGGCGCGCTTGCCGCCTTTAAAGGTGAACAGCGTCAGCGCGCCATCCTTGATGTCGCCCTTGTCGTCGAACTGGATCAGACCGGTCACGCCCTGGTGCTTGATTTTCTTCAGTTCCGGCAAATACTTGGCTGGATCGGCCGACTTGGCGTTCTGCATCGCATGCGCCATCACCATGACCGAGTCATACACGTACGGGGCGTACAACTGCACGTCGACATTGAAGCGCTTCTTGAAGCGCTGCGAGAAGTCGGCCAGTACTTTTTCCTGTGCTCCCATCACGCCGCCCGCTTCGGCGCAGGTCACGTTGCCCTCGCCCAGGCCGTCGCCCGCCAGGCGGATCATCGCTTCGGTACAGATGCCGTCGCCGCCCATGAACTTGGCGTTGATGCCCAGCGCCTTCATTTGCTTGACCATCGGGCCGCCGACCGCATCCATGCCACCGAAGAAGACCAGGTCAGGCTTCTTCGCTTTCAAGGAAGTCAAAATGGCGGTGAAGTCGGTTGCTTTGTCGGTGGTAAATTCCTTGGCGATGATGGTCACGCCCGGCGCGCTCTTGGCGCCCTTGACGAATTCGCCGGCCACGCCCTGGCCGTAAGCCGTGCGGTCGTCGATGACGGCGATTTTCTTCGCGCCCAGCTTGGTGGTGGCGTACTTGCCCAGCGTGCCGCCAAGCTTGTTGTCATTGGCGACAACGCGAAATGCGCCGGGAAAGCCTTGCTTGGTGTACATCGGCTGCGTGGACGATGGCGAAATCTGGGGAATGCCCGCATCGTTGTAGATCTTCGATGCCGGAACCGTGGTGCCGGAATTCAAGTGACCAATCACGCCCATAACCTTGGCGTCGACCAGCTTCTGGGCCACTGCGGTGCCTTGCTTGGGATCGGCGCCGTCATCTTCCGTGATTAGCTGGAAAGTGACTTTCTTGCCGTTGATCAGGAAACCCTTGGCGTTCAGTTCCTCGATCGCCATTTTGGCGCCGTATTCGTTATCTTTACCCAAGTGCGCGCTAGGGCCGGAGATGGGACCGACGTGGCCGATCTTGACGACTTCCTGGGCGCTTGCCGAGCCTGCAAATGCCAGGGCGATGGCGAGTGGAATAAGTTTGGTCGTGAACTGCATGTGCATTCTCCAATGGTGTGATAACAACAGCGCTTGTGGCGCCGATTTTCATATTTTTTGCGTAAGGCAAAAGGTACAACAAATTGTCGGGTTCGCAAAGCCGAATGTCTGCCAAGACCGGGCAAATGCCGCTAGCCACACCATCAACGTCTCATTGCTGCAGCGGTGTACGCGCGCCTTGCAATGCGTGAACATTATTGTAAGCAGTTGAAAGCAACACGCTATTTCTTTAGCGTTTGCAGGTGGGATACTTCCTGCCCCACGGCACGCACGACGATCTTTTCGATGGTATCGTGCAGTCCGGCGCGGATTTCCTCGGCCAGACCACCGATGGCCGCCTTCAGGATTTCTTCCAGGCTGTCGCGCAGGCGCTGTTCGAGCACAAAATCGACGCGGCCCTGCAGTTGCTGCAAGATGCGTTCAGACAGGCGCCGTTCCAGCAGGTTCCACTGGGGTTCGGTCCAGTTGTCAATCGCCCGCGTTTCCAGGTCGGCGTTGGCCTGGTCCGCCAGCGGCGCCGCGTCCAGCCTGGCGGGAGCGGCCGGCTTGTCCGCCTTGTCGCTGAAAACTTCCGTCAATACCGGAATGCTGTGGTCGAAGGCGGGATTCTGGCTCATGGTCTAGGCGGCGACGAAGTGGGTGAGGGGAAAGGATTGCTGTTTGTAGGCCAGGTAGCGCTTGCGTCCGGCGGCGGCGTCATCTTCGGCCGTGGAAATGATCTCGAATACGCGCTGGAACCGTTCAAAGCGCAGCGGTGTCGCCTGCGTCAGGTTGACCAGCATATCGTAATGGGGAAACTCGCCCTCCAGGCTGTCGGTGACGATGATGGGCGAGTGCGGCGCCAGCGCATCGCCAGCCATAGCGTGAGGCAAAAAATCGGTCTCGCCCACGGTCCACAGGCTACTGTTCAGTGCTGCGGCCTGGGCGGCGTCGGCGGCCAGCAGCACCAGCTTGCCGCGCGCGCCGTAGGCCTTCCGGGCGAGGCGGCAGGCGTAACTGACCTTGTCCGAAATATTGGTGTGAAAGTCAATGCGCGTCATTGCATCGCTCAAAACTGGAACCCCGGCGGCGCCGTGGAGGATGCAGGCTTGGCCGCGGCGGCTTCCTTGCGCCGCTTTTCCGCTTCCTGGGCGGCGGCCGCTGCGCGCAGAGCTGCCTGGTCGGGCCCGGCCTTGACGGGCTTGGGCGCGGCGGACGCTGCCGTTGGATACTGGTAGTTCGCTGGCAGCATCTTGCTCGTTGGGTAAAGCGCGACATTGAGCATCGAATTCCAGGCCTCCGCCTGAAAGCCGGTCGACTTGGCGCTGCCAACGGTCAGAAAAGGCATGCTGCCGTTGCCGCCTGCCTCCTTGAGTTTTTCCACATCGGCGTCCGAGCCCACCGTTTTCTCGATAAAGGGGATGCCGCGTGCTTTCAGGAAATTGCGCCCCTCGTCGCAGCCGGCGCAGGGGTTGGTCGTAAATAAGATGACCGGGAAATTGCGCGTCGCCGTTGCCAGCGCGTAGGGCAACGAGACGCCGCCCATGTCGCCGCCGCCGGCCTTGATCTGCGACGGCTTGGCCGTTGGCGGCGGGGGCTGATCCGAAAAATGCGTCTTGCCGCTGGCATCGACCCATTTGTACATTTGCGCGCTGGCGCTGCCCATGCACAGTAGCATGGCCAGGCCGAGGAAAGCGCCGTGGCGCACGTTCGATGTGATTGCAAAAATCATTTTTCGGTCTCCTGCGGGCACGCTCAGGCTTGCATGCCGCTGTGGCGCAACAGCGCGTCGATGCTCGGTTCGCGGCCGCGGAAGGCCTTGAACGATTCGAGCGCCGGGCGCGAACCACCGACTGCGAGGATCTCTTGTTGAAACCGCTTGCCGGTGTCCTCGGACAATGTCCCACCGCCGGCCGCCACCGCCTCTTCGAAGGCGGCGTAGGCATCGGCGGACAAGACTTCTGCCCACTTGTAGCTATAGTACCCGGCGGCATACCCACCTGCAAAGATATGTCCGAAAGAGTGTTGGAATCGGTTGAACGGGGGCGGCGTCATGACCGAGAACTTGGCGCGAACTTCGTTGATCAAGTCTTGAACGGCCTTGGAACTGGTCGGATCGTAATCAAAATGCAAATGCATGTCGACCAGCGAGAATTCCACTTGGCGCAGCGTTTGCATGCCGGATTGGAAATTTTTCGCCGCTGTCATCTTGTCGAACAAGGCGCGCGGCAAGGGTTCCCCGGTTTTGACGTGCGACGTCATGTTTTGCAGGACTTCCCATTCCCAGCAAAAGTTTTCCATGAATTGCGACGGCAATTCGACGGCATCCCATTCAACGCCCGAAATACCCGACACCGACAGTTCGTCAACTTGCGTAAGCATGTGGTGCAGGCCGTGGCCGAACTCGTGGAACAGCGTGGTCACTTCGTCATGCGTAAACAGCGATGGCTGCTGCACGCCGTCGACCGTGGCCGGCGACGTAAAGTTGCACGTCAGGTAGGCGACCGGCGTTTGCAGGGTGCCGCCCGTCTCGCTGCGGCGCCCGCGCGCGTCATCCATCCAGGCGCCGGGACGCTTGCCGCTGCGCGCGTACAGGTCCAGGTAGAACTGGCCGACCAGCTTGCCGTCGCGCTCGATGCGGTAAAAGCGCACGTCGGGATGCCAGGTGGGCGCCGTATCCGGCGCAATCTGGACCGAGAACAGGCTTTGCACCAACTGGAACAAGCCGTCGATGACTTTTGACTCCGGGAAGTATTCCTTCACTTCCTGGGCCGAAAAAGCGTAGCGGCGCTCGCGCAGCTTTTCCGAGGCGTAGGCCTGGTCCCAGGCTTCGAGTTGGTCAATGCCCAGTTCGGTCCGGGCAAAAGTGCGCAGCTCGGCCAGGTCTTGCTCGGCGAACGGGCGCGCGCGCCGGGCCAGGTCTTCGAGGAAGGCAATCACGTGTTCCGGGCTTTGCGCCATTTTTGGCACCAGCGACACTTCGGCGAAGTTGCGGTAATCAAGCAACTTGGCTTCTTCGTCGCGCAGCTTGAGCAGCGTGGAAATATTGTTGGTGTTATCCCAGTTTTCAAGCTGACTGAACACGCTGCCCATGTCGGACGCCTTGGTGGCGCTGGCGCGGTACATGGTTTCGCGCAAGTCGCGCTTGTCGGCGAACTGCAAGACCGGGAAGTAAGAAGGGAAGTGCAGCGTGAACTGGTAGCCGCTCTTGCCGTCGGCTTCGGCGGCGGCGCGCGCCGCCTGCTTTGCGTCGGCGGGCAGGCCCGCCAGGTCGGCTTCGTCGGCCACCAGCAGCTTGTAGTCATTGGTGGCGTCGAGCACGTTCTCGGAAAAACGGGTGGAGACGGCCGCGTGCTGTTCCTGGATCGCTGCAAAGCGTTCCTTCTTGTCGGCCGACAGTTCGGCGCCGCCCAGGCGGAAGTCGCGCAGGGCGTTCTCGATGATTTTCTTGCGCGCTGGCGACAGCGCCGCGTAGGCCTCGCTGGCCTTGATGGCCTTGTACTTGCCGAACAGCGTCTCGTTTTGCGACAGCGCGGTCCAGAATTCGGTCACGCGCGGCTGGTTCTCGTTGTAGGCGGCGCGCAGTTCGGGGGTGTCGACGACGGCATTCAAATGGCCGACGATGCCCCAGGCGCGGCCCAGGCGCTCGGTGGTGTTTTCCAGCGGCGTGACGAAGTTTTCCCAGGTCACGTTGGTGGACGGTTGTTCGAGCGCGCTCAGCACGCTGCTGGCCTCGGCGATCAATTGTTCGATCGCAGGCGCCACGTGCTGCGGCGCGATGGCATCGAAACGCGGCAGGCCGCTAAAGTCGAGGAGGGGATTGGTGGTGTCGGTATGCATGTTCTCTCCTGGTTGTTCAGTTGCGGCCCGCCAAACGGCTCAGGTCCGCTCGGCCGCTTCGACCGTGTTCATTAACAGCATGGTAATCGTCATCGGGCCCACGCCGCCGGGAACGGGCGTAATGTGCGCGGCTATTTCACGCACGTTTGCCGTATCGACATCGCCGCACAGCTTGCCGTTCTCGTCGCGGTTCATGCCCACGTCGATGACGATGGCGCCCGGCTTGACCATGTCGGCGGTCAGCGTGTTGCGCCGGCCCACGGCGGCCACGATGACGTCGGCCTGGCGCGTGTGGTAAGCCAGGTCCGGTGTCGCACTATGGCAGATGGTGACGCTGGCGTTCGCTTGCAAGAGCAGCAGCGCCATTGGTTTGCCGACCGTGTTGCTGCGGCCGATCACGACGGCATGCTTGCCGCGCAGATCGTAGCCGGTGCTTTCGATCAGCTTCATGCAGCCGTACGGCGTGCACGGGCGGAAACCCGACAGGCCCGTCATCAGTTCGCCAGCGGACAGGACTGAATAGCCATCCACGTCTTTGGAGGTCGAGATCGCTTCAATGACCTTGTGCGGGTTGATGTGCTTTGGCAAAGGCATCTGCACCAGGATGCCGTGGATCGCCGGGTCAGCATTTAATGCGGCGATGCGGTCTAACAGGGCCGCCTCGGTGAGATCGGCGTCGTATTTTTCGAGCAGGGAGTGAAAACCGACATCGGCGCACGCCTTGACCTTGTTGCGCACGTACACCTGGCTGGCCGGGTCTTCGCCTACCAAAATGACGGCCAGGCCGGGCTGTTTGCCCTTGGCGCTCAGCGCGCCGGCGCGGCGGCCGATTTCGGTGCGCAGTTGTTGGGAGAGGAGGACACCATCGATCAGTTGTGCGGACATGATTAGCTAGCCGGTTGCAGGGGGAGTCGAGATTATAAAGCGGTGCGGGAGTTGGCGGTGGGGAGGGGTTCAAATACACGGGCGCCATCGCAGGGAATGAGGAAGGAGCAATTCCACAATATGAAACACGATATCGTAATTTGAAAAACTATAAAAACACTGTTAGAATTCACGCACTAATTTTGGGTAATGGTAAATTGTCAGCAAAACCGCTCGTACATGATTTCGGGCGCCAACAAAGGAGACGCATTAATGTCAGCTCAACTCGACCAGTTGACGGCCCAGGCCGCCAACGATCCCGATACCCTCGAAACCAAGGAATGGCTGGAGGCGCTCGAGGCCGTCATCGACAACGAAGGGCCTGAACGCGCCCATTACCTGATGGAACGACTGGTCGACCTGGCACGCCGCCGCGGCGCCCATATCCCATTTTCCAGCAATACCGCCTACGTCAACACCATCCCCACCCACCTCGAAGAGCATTGCCCCGGCAACCTCGAGTACGAAGAGCGCCTGCGCTCGTGGATGCGCTGGAACGCGATGGCCATGGTGGTCAAGGCCAACCGCGCCGACGGCGACTTGGGCGGCCACATTTCCAGCTTCGCGTCGCTCGCCAACATGCTCGGAATTGGCTTTAACCACTTCTGGCGCGCCCCGTCGGCCGACCACGGCGGCGACCTGCTGTATATTCAAGGTCACTCTTCGCCCGGTATTTATGCGCGCGCCTTTCTGGAAGGACGCCTGTCCGAAGACCAGTTGCTGAACTTCCGCCGTGAAGTCGACGGCAAGGGCTTGTCGTCCTACCCGCACCCAAAATTGATGCCAACGTTCTGGCAATTTCCGACCGTCTCGATGGGCCTGGGCCCGCTGATGGCGATCTACCAGGCGCGCTTTCTGAAGTACCTGCATGCACGCTCGATCGCCGACACTGAAAACCGCAAGGTCTGGGTCTTTTGCGGCGATGGCGAAATGGACGAGCCGGAATCGATGGGCGCAATCGGCATGGCCGCGCGCGAGCGTCTCGACAACCTGGTGATGGTCGTCAACTGCAACCTGCAGCGCCTTGACGGTCCGGTACGCGGCAACGGCAAGATCATCCAGGAACTCGAAGCGGACTTCCGCGGCGCCGGCTGGAATGTCGTCAAGGTCATCTGGGGCCCGGGCTGGGATGCCCTGCTGGCCAAGGACAAGGATGGCATCTTGCAGCGCGTGATGATGGAAACCGTTGACGGCGAATACCAGAACTACAAGGCCAAAGACGGCGCCTACGTGCGCAAGCACTTCTTCGGCAAGCACCCGGAACTGTTGAAAATGGTTGCCAACATGACCGACGACGACATCTGGCGCCTGACCCGCGGCGGCCACGATCCGCACAAGATTTACGCCGCATTCAAGATCGCGCAAGAAAACAAGGGCACGCCAACCGTCCTGCTGGTGAAAACCGTCAAGGGCTTTGGCATGGGCAAGTCCGGCGAAGCGCGCAACACCGCACACCAGACCAAGAAGCTCGACGACGAAGCCATCCGCGAAATGCGCGACCGTTTCGGCATCCCGATTCCTGACGACAAGCTGGCCGAAATTCCGTTCTTCAAGCCGGCCGACGACGCCCCTGAAATGGTGTACCTGCACAAGCGCCGCGAAGCGCTGGGCGGCTACCTGCCGCAGCGCCGTCCGCAAGCGGCCGAAACGCTGCCGGTGCCTGCGCTGTCGGCATTCCAGAACGTGCTCGACGCCACCCCGGAAGGGCGTGAAATTTCGACCACGCAAGCGTATGTGCGCATCATTTCCACGCTGCTGCGCGACCCGAACCTGGGCCAGCGCATCGTGCCGATCCTGGTCGACGAATCGCGTACCTTCGGCATGGAAGGCTTGTTCCGCCAGATCGGCATCTTCAACCAGCAAGGGCAGTTGTACGAGCCGGTGGATAAAGACCAGGTCATGTACTACCGCGAAGACAAGGCCGGCCAGATCCTGCAGGAAGGGATCAACGAGGCAGGCGGCATGAGCTCGTGGATTGCCGCGGCGACGTCGTACTCGACCAACAACCGCATCATGATCCCGTTCTACACCTTCTACTCGATGTTCGGCATGCAGCGCATTGGCGATTTGGCCTGGGCGGCGGGCGACATGCGCGCACGCGGCTTCCTGATGGGCGGCACCGCCGGGCGCACCACGCTCAACGGCGAAGGCTTGCAGCACGAAGATGGCCACAGCCACGTAATGGCGGCAACGATTCCGAACTGCCTGCCGTATGACCCGACCTTCGGTCACGAAGTGGCGGTCATCATTCAGGATGGCCTGCGCCGCATGGTGGCCAACCAGGAAGACGTGTTCTACTACATCACCCTGATGAACGAGAACTACCCGATGCCGGGCATGAAGGCCGGTAGCGAAGAAGGCATCCTGAAAGGCATGTACCTGCTCCAGGAAGGCAAGGCCGACGCCCAGCAGCGCGTGCAGCTGGTCGGTTCGGGCACCATCTTGCGCGAGTCGATCTTCGCGGCGCAATTGCTGGAGCAGGATTTCGGCATCGCCGCCGACGTCTGGTCCGCGCCATCGCTCACCCTGATTGCCCGTGACGGCCAGGACGCCGAGCGCTGGAACATGGTCAACCCGACCGGCGAGCAGCGTTCACCGTACGTGACGTCGTTGATGGAAAAGACCACCGGCCCGATCATCGCCACCACCGACTACATGCGTTTGTTCGCCGAGCAGATCCGCGCATTCATGCCAAAAGGGCGCACCTACAAGGTGCTGGGCACCGACGGTTTCGGGCGTTCGGACAGCCGCGTCAAGCTGCGTGAATTCTTCGAGGTCAATCGCCATTACATCGTGGTGGCGGCGCTCAAGGCGCTGGCCGACGAAGGCGCGATCGCCACCTCGGTGGTGGCTGACGCCATCGCCAAGTACGGCATCGATCCGAACAAGCCAAATCCAGTGACGCAATAAGAACCGCCACCACATCGCCCTCGCGCAAGCGGGGGCCCATGGAACGGTTGCGTAGACCGAAGGTTTTATGGGTCCCCAGGTACGTGAGGACGATGTGTTGCGTGTGCCTAAACCAATAAGAACGCGAATAAGAACGGAGCAGCTATGAGCATAGTGGAAGTCAAAGTCCCGGATATCGGCGACTTCAAGGAAGTCGAAGTCATTGAATTAATGGTCAAGCCGGGCGACACCGTCAAGGTTGACCAGTCGCTGGTCACTGTCGAGTCGGACAAGGCCAGCATGGAAATCCCGTCCAGTCATGCCGGCGTGGTCAAGGAATTGCGCATCAAGATGGGCGACAAGATCGCCGAAGGATCGCTGTTGCTGATTCTTGAAGCATCCGATGCGGCAGCGCCGGCAGAAGCAGCACCGGCAGCACCGGCAGCGGCGGCACCAGCGGCTGCGGCACCGGCACCAGCGGCAGCAGCACCAGCGCCAGTTGCAGCAGCGCCAGCTCCAGCTGCAGCACCGGCGGCAGCGCCAGCGGCACCCGCCACATCGAACGCCAAGGCCCACGCATCGCCATCGATTCGCAAATTCGCGCGCGAACTTGGCGTCGACCTGACCCGCATCGCCGGCAGCGGTCCCAAAGGCCGCATCACCCAGCAAGACGTGCAAGGTTTCGTCAAGGGCGTGATGGCGAGCGCTTCGCCTGGCAACGGCACTGCTGCGGCCAAAGGCGGCAGCGGCGTCGGCCTCGATTTGCTGCCGTGGCCGTCGCTCGACTTCAGCAAATTCGGCCCGACCGAACTGCTGGCGCTGTCGCGCATTAAGAAGATCAGCGGACCCAACCTGCACCGCAACTGGGTGATGATCCCGCACGTGACGCAGTTTGACGAGTCCGACGTGACCGACCTCGAACAGTTCCGCGTCGATTCCAACGCGGCGCTGGCCAAGTCCAAGTCGACCGTCAAGCTGACCATGCTCGCCTTTGTGATCAAGGCCAGTGTCGCTGCGCTGAAAAAATACCCCGCTTTCAATTCGTCGATCGACGAGACCGGCGCCAACCTGATCCTCAAGCAGTACTACAACGTCGGCTTTGCGGCCGACACGCCGAACGGCCTGATGGTCCCGGTAATCAAGGACGCCGACAAGAAATCGATCTCGCAGATCGCCGTCGAAATGGGCGAACTGTCGGGCGCAGCGCGCGACGGCAAGCTCAAGCCGGCCGACATGCAGGGCGCGACCTTCACCATTTCGTCGCTGGGCGGCATTGGCGGCACGGCCTTCACGCCGATCATCAACGCGCCTGAAGTGGCCATCCTCGGCCTGTCCAAGTCGGCCATGAAGCCGGTGTGGGACGGCGCTGCCTTCCAGCCGCGTCTGATGCTGCCGCTGTCGCTGTCGTACGACCACCGCGTCATCGACGGCGCCATGGCCGCGCGCTTTACCGCATACCTGGCAGAAGTCATGTCGGATCTGCGCAAGTCACTGTTATAAGGAGACCGAACGATGAGCACAGACGTCAAGGTCCCGAATATCGGCGACTTCAAGGAAGTGGAAGTAATCGAGCTGATGGTCAAGGTTGGCGACACGATCAAGGTCGACCAGTCCTTGATCACGGTCGAATCCGACAAGGCCAGCATGGAAATTCCGTCGACCCATGCAGGCGTGGTCAAGGAATTGAAAATCAAGGTGGGCGACAAGGTGGCCGAAGGCTCGATCCTGCTGGTGGTGGAAGAGGGCGCCGGCGCTGCAGCTGCCGCGCCGGCGGCGCCAGTAACAGCGGCAGGGGCGGCCCCGGCCTCGGCGCCAGCCGAATCCCAGGCGCCGGCGCGTCCCGACGCAGCGCCCGTGGCAGCGTCGGCAACACCGGCGCCCACCATGGCCAAGTACGACGGCAAGGTCGACATCGAATGCGAGATGATGGTCCTCGGCGCCGGCCCCGGTGGCTATTCGGCGGCCTTCCGTTCGGCCGATCTGGGCATGAACACGGTGCTGGTCGAGCGCTACGCGGCGTTAGGTGGCGTGTGCCTGAACGTGGGCTGCATTCCATCGAAGGCGCTGCTGCACGTGGCGGCCGTGATCGATGAAACGGCCGGCATGGCCAAGCATGGCATCAGCTTTGCCAAGCCTGAAATCGACATCGACCAGCTGCGCGCCTACAAGGACAAGGTCATCACCAAGATGACCGGCGGGCTGGCCGGCATGGCCAAGGCGCGCAAGGTCAATGTGGTGCAGGGCGTGGGCAGCTTTGTCAGCGCCAACCATCTCGAGGTGACGGCGCAAGACGGCAGCAAGAAAGTCATCGCGTTCCAGAAGGCGATCATCGCCGCCGGTTCGTCGGTGGTGAACCTGCCGTTCGTGCCGGAAGATCCGCGCATCGTCGACTCCACCGGCGCGCTCGAACTGCGCCAGATCCCCAAGCGCATGCTGGTCATTGGCGGGGGCATCATCGGTCTCGAAATGGCGACCGTGTATTCCACGCTGGGCGCGCGTATCGACGTCGTTGA
The DNA here is from genome assembly GCF_049897805.1 of Massilia sp. TWP1-3-3. Classification (NCBI taxonomy): domain Bacteria; kingdom Pseudomonadati; phylum Pseudomonadota; class Betaproteobacteria; order Burkholderiales; family Oxalobacteraceae; genus Massilia; species Massilia sp. TWP1-3-3. The sequence goes on along the minus strand of NZ_JAFCWX010000006.1, from coordinate 137,153 downwards.
AATGCTTGACGGCTTGATGCAAGGGGCCGACCGCGACATGGTCAAGGTCTGGCAAAAGTTCAACGAAAAGCGCTTCGACAACATCTTCACAAAGACCAAAACGGTCGCGGTGGAGGCGCTGGCCGAAGGCATCAAGGTGTCGTTCGAAGCTGCCGAAGCGGGCGCCAAGGCGCCCGAGCCGCAGCTCTACGACCTGGTGCTGGTGGCCGTTGGCCGCAGCCCGAACGGCAAGAAGATCGCCGCCGACAAGGCCGGCGTGACGGTGACGGAGCGCGGCTTCATTCCGGTCGACGCCCAGATGCGCACCAATGTGCCGCATATCTTCGCCATCGGCGACCTGGTGGGCCAGCCGATGCTGGCGCACAAGGCGGTGCATGAGGCGCACGTGGCGGCCGAAGCGGCGCACGGCGAAAAGGCCTTCTTCGACGCGCGCGTGATTCCATCGGTGGCCTACACCGATCCGGAAGTGGCGTGGGTTGGCATTACCGAAGACGAAGCCAAGGCGCAGGGCATCAAGCTGGAAAAAGGCCACTTCCCGTGGGCTGCCAGCGGACGCGCCGTTGCCAATGGCCGCGACGAAGGCTTCACCAAGCTGCTGTTTGACGCCGAGACGCACCGGATTGTCGGTGGCGGCATCGTGGGCACGCATGCAGGCGACATGATCGGCGAAATCGCGCTGGCGATCGAGATGGGCGCCGACGGCGTCGATATTGGCAAGACGATTCACCCGCATCCGACCTTGGGCGAATCGATCGGCATGGCCGCCGAAGTGTACAAGGGTGTGTGCACCGATCTGCCGCCGATGCGCAAGCGCTAGTACGCGAAAAGCAAGGGACCTCACATCGCCGCAGCATGCGCGCGCCCGATGTGGGGCGCCCTCGATGGCACGGCAAAAAAAGGGAAGCTCACGCTTCCCTTTTTCAGTTTCTGATGATGCTGCGCTTTACAAAGCGCCAGAACAGCGTCGTGGCTGTTGTTTCTTTTTGATTAGCTGTAGCTGGTCCACGTGGTTGGAATCTCCAAATTGCCACTGCGGGCAGCGTCGGCATAGGCGCGCAGTTCGGCAAGCATGGCTTCCATTTGCTCGGTACTCGGGTTGGCCAAAAACCCTTTCATGCGTTCATTGAGCGCGGCCTGCTGGTCGCGCCATTCGTAACGAGCGGACTTGCTCATATGACCTCCTCGAAAGACTATAGATTGCCAGAACATGAACTAGTGCTCGGTGCGCTGACGCACGTTCGACCAGTTCGCCTTGCGGGCCTCAAGCGTCCTAGGGCGCGCGCATCACGCTGTGGTAGAACAGCGCAAGGCGCTGGTGCAGCCGGGCATTGACTTGCGCGCGCTGCGCGGTCGCCGGATCGAACAGGAAGCGCGAAAAAAAATCACCTATTACGCAGTTGATCAGGAAAGGCGGTATCAGCTCCATCTCCAGGTCGTCGCGCAATTGCGCGCGGATATCGGGCCTGGCGAAATAGTGCGCGAGCATGTCGCGCGACTGACGCGGCCCGGCGTCATAAAACGAATGCGCCAATTCCGGATTGTTCTTCGCTTCGGCAACGACCATGCGCTGCACGGCCAGCGCTTCGGGTGCCGTGATCATGGCCAAAAAATGCTCGCTGAATTCGCCGATCACTTCTTTCATCGGACGCAGGTCGGTTTCCATCTCGTGCGGTGAAATAAAACGGCCGCGGTTGGCGATCAACACTTCCTTGAACAAGCCTGCCTTGCCCCCGAACTTGACGTAAATAGTGCGCACTGCCACATGCGCTTCGCGGGCGATGCACTCCAGGCTGACCTTGCCATATCCCAGCTCCAGGAATAGCTGCCCTGCCTTCGTGATCAGATTTTTGTTGCGCGCCTCGAGGTCGGCGGCGCGCGGGCGTCCTGCTGCTTTTATCATGGCACGCACTTTAAGGTAAAATAAAATGAAATGCAACCGTTTCATTTCTTGACTTGCTTTAAGGAATGAATATAATGCTCGAACCCCATTTCATTTCGGAGTAGTGCCATGTCCCAGACGCAAAGCAAAGCGGAGTTGAGCCAACTCGCTCCCGTGCCACCCGCCACCGAGCCGGCCGCGACGCCGCCGAACTGGCGTGCGCGCGGCATCATTGCCGTCATTGCGCTGGTGGCACTGGGCTTCGGCGCCAAGATGTGGTACCACAGCAGCCATTTCGTGGAGACTGAAAACGCCTATGTGGCCGGACACGTCCACCCGGTCTCGTCGCGCATCGGCGGCGTCGTCACCAAGGTGCTGGTGGAAGACAACCAGGCGGTCAAGGCGGGCGACGTCATCGCCGAACTCGATCCGGCCGACCAGCGTGTCAAGGTTGAACAAATCGAGGCGCAGATCGGCAGCGCCCAGCAGCAGGTGATCCAGGCCGACGCGCAGGTGGCGCAAGTGCGCGCCCAGGCGGGGGCTGCCAGCGCGCAGGTCGCGCAGTCGCAGGCGCTGCTGGTGCGCGCCAACCAGGATGCCGAGCGTTTCGGCCAGCTCTACAGCAGCACCATGAAGGCGGTGTCGAAGGCTGAAGTGGACGCGGCCAACGCCAGCCGCGCCGGCGCCAAGGCCGACCTGGCGGCGCGCCGCGGCAACGCCGAAGCTGCGCAGGCGCAGATCAGCGCCGCCGGCGCCGCGCGCGACGTCGTCAAGGCCCAGATCAAGGTACTGCAGGCGCAGTTAAAGGATGCGAAGCAGCAGCTTGGCTACAACAGGATCGTCGCACCGGTGGATGGTCGCCTGGGCCGGCGCAGCGTGGAAGTGGGCGCGCGCGTGCAGGCCGGGCAGCAGCTGGCCGCCATCGTGCAGGAAGAAGTCTGGATTACCGCCAATTTCAAGGAAACCCAGTTGGGTGGCCTGCATAGCGGCCAGGCCGTCAAGGTCCTCATCGATGCGCTGCCCAAGCAGCCTTTGATCGGCCGCCTGGAGAGCTTTTCGCCGGCCTCGGGCAACCAGTTCGCGCTGCTGCCGGCCGATAACGCCACCGGCAACTTCACCAAGATCGTCCAGCGCGTGCCGGTCAAGATCGTGCTGCGCCCGGAAGACATCAAGGCCCTCAAAGGCCGCCTGGTGCCGGGCATGTCGGCGATGGCCGAAATTGAACTCAATCAAACCGCGCCAGCTGCCCGCTAAGAGCACGCCATGACCAGTTCGAGCACAACACCGAGCACAACACTTCACGGTGGCGCCGCGCCGGCGCGCGCGGCGCCATCCGAGCATGTCGACCTGCGCACCTGGATCGCGGTGGCCGCCGGGATGCTCGGCGCCTTCATGGCGGTGCTCGACATCCAGATCACCAACTCGTCGCTGCGCGACATTCTCGGTTCGCTTTCGGCCACCCAGGAAGAAGGCTCGTGGATTTCGACCGCCTACCTGTGCGCCGAAATTGTCGTCATTCCCATGACGGCGCTCCTGACGCAGGTGTTCGGGCTGCGCGGATATATCATGGGCACCACTGCGCTGTTCCTGGTGTTTTCCACGCTGTGCGGCGCCGCCTGGAACCTCGAGAGCATGATCGTGTTCCGCGCGCTGCAAGGCTTTACCGGCGGCGCGCTCATTCCCATGGCCCTCACGCTCGTCATGGCCAAGCTGCCGCCGTCCAAGCGTGCGGCCGGCATGGCCATTTTTGGCCTGACCGCCACGCTGGCGCCATCGATGGGCCCGACCGTGGGCGGCTACCTGGCCGAGATCTACGGCTGGCCGACCATTTTCTACATCAACTGGGTGCCCGGCATCTTGCTCATTTTCGGCATCTGGTGGGGCCTGGACGCGCAACCGCGGCGCTTGAAGCTGTTGGCCAATGCCGACTGGCTCGGCATCGCGCTGATGGCCGTGGGCCTCGGCTCCCTCACCATCATGCTCGAAGAAGGCAACTCGAAAGACTGGTTCGATTCGAGCTTCATCATCACCTTTGCGGGCCTGGCGCTGTTCGGCATTCTGGGCTGGGTGTACACCAGCATGAGCCGTCCGGAGCCGTTCGTGAACCTGCGCCTGTATGGGCAGCGCAACTTCTTGGTCGCCACGGTGCTCTCGGCCGTTATCGGCATGGGCCTGTATGGTTCCTCGTTCCTGCTGCCGCTGTACCTGGGCCAGATCGCCGGCTACACGCCGACCCAGATTGGCCTGGTCATCATGTGGGCCGGCCTGCCGCAGCTGTTCATCATGCCGTTCGCCGCGATCCTCTCGTCCAAGGTCGACAACCGCATCCTGTGCGCCTTCGGCCTGACGCTGTTTGGCATTTCGTGCCTGATGAACGCGCACATGGACGCCACTACCGGCTACGACCAGCTGTTCTGGTCGCAGGTGGTGCGCGCGCTGGGCCAGCCTTTCATCATGCTCACGCTGTCGCAGTTCGCCATGCATCACATCAGCGAGCGCGATACCGCCTCCGCGTCCAGCCTGTTCAACATGACGCGCAATCTGGGCGGCTCGATCGGCATTGCAATGCTCGGCACCATGCTCACCAACCGCGAGCACTTTCATTCGGCCGTGATCGGCGAATCGGTGTCGTCGCTGGCGCCGGCCACCCAGCTGCGGCTGGACCAGCTGACCAGTGCCTTCATGGCCAGGGGAGTTGACGCCGTGGCCGCCGGCCAGCAGGCGCTGGCTGCGATCGACCGCATCATCCGGCGCGAAGCGTACGTAATGGCCTATAACGACGGCTTTGTGATCATGGCGGTATTTTTGTTCGGCTGCGTTGCCGTGCTGATGCTCGCCGATAAAGTCCAAGCACCATCCGGCGCCAGCGCCGGCGCCCACTAATAAGTACGGAGAGTTCCCATGACGCCTTTTTCTCGACCGCTGATCTTGTGCGCGCTGCTCGCGCTGTCCGGCTGCACCACCATCGGCGCCGACTTCGTCGCTCCGCCCGGCGTGTCCGCACCGGGCTGGCGCAATGGCGGCGCCAGCGTTGACAGCGCGCGTCTGCCGGCCCAGTGGTGGACCGTGTTCAACGACGCCACGCTCAACGAGCTGGAAACGCGCGCCGTGCGCGACAACCCGGGCGTGAAAGCGAGCGCGCAGCGCCTGCTGCAGGCGCAGGCGCAGCTTTCCACCTTGCGCGCCGCGCAAGGCCCGAGCGTCAACCTGGGCACCTCGGTCGCCAATTCGCGCTCGTCGCAGTTCACGTCGCAGGCGCTGGCGCTGGGTGGGCGTTCGATCGAAGGCAACAACTACACCGTGGGCGCGTCGCTCTCGTACGAGATGGACCTGTGGGGACGCGTTCGGCGCGTGGTGGAAGCGGCCGACGCCCAGGCCCTGGCAACCCAGAACGACCGTGACGGCGTGATCTTGCTGCTGTCGGCGCAAGTGGCCAGCACCTACTGGCAGCTGCGCGGCATGGATGCCGAGATGGCGATCCTCAAGCAGGCGCTCGGTACGCGCGGCGAAGCGCTGCAGGTGATCGAGGCGCGCTACAACGGTGGCTTGACCAACGAACTTGACGTGGCGCGCGCGCGTGTGGAGCGCTTGAATGCGCAAGCCGATCTGGTGGAGGTGCAGCGTCAGCGCAATCTGCTCGAAAACGGCCTGGCCGTGCTGACCGGCGTCTCGCCGTCGGCGCCGCTGATTGCAAGCTTGACCGGCACCACGCTGCCGGAGCCGCCCGTCATTCCCGTGGGCCTGCCCGCCAGCTTGCTGTCGCAGCGCCCGGACCTGGCCGCCAGCGTGGCGCTGCTGCGCGCGGCCAACGCCAATGTGGCCGTGGCCGAGGGCGCGTTTTATCCGTCGCTCACGCTCACCAGCAACTTCGGTTTCGCGTCCGAGAGCCTGTCGGACCTGGCCAGGAGCGGGGCGCGCCAGTTTTCGGTCGGGCCGCTGGCGTTGTCGCTGCCAATCTTCGATGGCGGGCGTAACAAGGCCAACCTGGCCTTGTCGAAAGCGCGCTATGGCGAGGCGCTGGCGAACCACGAGACGCGCCTGCTGACGGCGCTGCGTGAAGTGGAAGACGCGCTGTCGGATGTGAAGCAGCGCCAGATGCAGGGCGAGGTGCAGGCCGGCTCGCAGCAGGCGGCGGCGCGCGCGGTACTGGTGGCCAATGCGCGCTATGAGCGCGGCTTGTCGAGCTACCTGGAAGTGACGGATGCGCAGCGCAGTTCGCTGGCGGCGGACCGCACGACGGCGCAGATCCGCACCCAGCGCCTGCTGGCGACGGTGGCGGTGGCGCGCTCGCTCGGGGCGGGCTGGACGCCGCAGGCGCCGGTGGCGACGATTGCCAACAGCAAGTAAGCAGGCGACTGCAGGGCGCCTTGCGAGCAGTTGACTGCGCAAACAATTGCGATATTTGGCAACTCGAAAACTGAAACGACATCGTCCTCGCGCAGGCGGGGACCTATGGAACGGTTCAACTGAGCAACCGTTCCATGGGTCCCCGCGTGCGCGAGGACGATGTGATTCTGCTTCACTGCGCCCCCCTCCGCTACGGCCTTGCGCGGGAGACGATGTGGGTCCGGTTTTCGTCGTCGCGCATGATTGCAAGTCCTGCCCGGCAAAAGTCCCCCACGCGTACGGCGACAGCCCCGATGCCTGCGCCGGCCCCGGTGGGATTACAATGCGTGTCATTGCCATCTCAATCACAAGGACCCATGAAGACGCTGCTCGTTCCCTTCCTCCTTTTGCTCGGCGCTTCGGCCGCCGCTTCTGACACCGCAGCCGTGGCCGCCCCGCGCGTGGCCACTGTCGGCGAACTTGGCGTGATGACGCGCCGCTACGCCCCGGTCGAGCTGAGCGCCGACATCTCGGCCCTGTCGCCCGGCGACAAGGCCGCCATCGCCAAACTGATCGAAGCGGCGAAAATTGTCGACGTGCTGCAGCTGCGCCAGCGCTGGTCCGGCAACGAAGCGCTGTGGGCCGTGCTCAAAAAAGATACCACGCCGCTGGGCAAGGCGCGCCTGGACTACTTCTGGGTCAACAAGGGCCCCTGGTCCATCCTGGACGATAACCAGTCGTTCATGCCGGCCGACTTCAAGGGGATCAAGATCCCCGCCAAAAAGCCGGAAGGCGCGAACTTTTATCCGGCCGGCGCCACCAAGAGCGCCCTGGAAGCATGGATGAACGGCCTCGCGCCCAAGGACAAGGAACAGGCGCAGTGGTTCTTCACGACCATCCGCGCCGGGGCCGACGGCAAGTTCAAGACCGTCAAGTATGCCGATGAATACAAGGCCGACCTGACCAAGCTGGCCAAGCTGCTGCGCGAAGCGGCTGCCGCCACCGACAACGCCTCGCTGAAAAAATTCCTGACCCTGCGCGCCGACGCCTTCCTGTCGAACGACTACCTGGCGTCCGACTTTGCATGGATGGACCTCGATGCGCCGGTCGATATCACCATCGGCCCGTACGAAACGTATAACGACGAGCTGTTCGGCTACAAGGCCGCGTTCGAAGCCTACGTCAATATCAAAGACCAGAAGGAGAGCCAGAAGCTCGACTTCTTCAGCAAGCACATGCAGGAGCTGGAAGACCACCTGCCGCTCGATAAGCAATACCGCAATCCGAAAGTGGGCGCCCAGGCCCCGATGGTCGTGGTCAACCAGGTGTATGGCGCGGGCGACGGCAACATGGGTGTACAGACGGCTGCCTACAACCTGCCCAACGACGAGCGCATCATCAGCCAGCGCGGTTCCAAGCGTGTCATGCTCAAGAACATACAGGAAGCGAAGTTTACGTCCACGCTCACGCCGATCGCCAAACTGGTATTGCGCCCGGAAGCGCAGGCCGACCTCGATTTCGATTCGTTTTTCACGCATATCCTGGCCCATGAAATCACGCACGGCCTGGGCCCGCACATGACCAAGGTGAACGGCAAGCAATCGACGCCGCGCCAGGACTTGAAGGAAGCCTATTCGACCATCGAGGAAGCCAAGGCCGACATGGCCGGCCTGTGGGCGCTGGGCTACATGATGGACAAGGGCCAGCTCAAGGACACGCTGGGGCAGGGCGCGGCTGCCGAACGCAAGCTGTACAACACCTTCCTGGCGTCGGCTTTCCGCACGCTGCATTTCGGCCTGACCGATTCGCACGCGCGCGGCATGGCGATCCAGCTCAATTATCTGCTCGACAAGGGCGCTTTCATCTCGCACGGCGACGGTACGTTCTCGACCGACTTCAAGAAGGTCAAGCAGGGCGTGATCGACTTGAACCGCGAGTTCCTCACGATCGAAGCGACCGGCGACTATGCGCGCGCCAAGGAATTGATGACTAAATACATCGTCATCCGTCCCGACGTGCAAAAGGCGCTCGACAAGATGAAGGTGGTGCCCAACGATATACGGCCAGCGTTCAGCACGGCCGCCACGCTGACGGCAAAGTAATAATTTGCTAACAGCTTGATGGTAAAGCAGGGTCAAAAAACCACGGAATGCCGTGGTTTTTTGTTTTCTTGATATCGTCCGTGCGAAACGTTCAATCGCTTCGTCATTGTGCTTCGCGTGCGTGCTGTGAAGCATGCTAAGGTTTCTTTTAGGAATTTAAACTCACGCGGGATACAGATGAAGACATCGAGCATGACCATAGGGACACGCCTGGCAATCGGCTTTGGCGGTGTATTTATTCTTATCATGCTGCTCTCGGCGATGGCGATTTCGCGCGTGCGCGGGATTGAAATGAGCCTGAACCAGATCAACCAGGTCAATAACGTCAAACAGCGCTACGCGATCAATTTCCGCGGCAGCGTGCATGACCGGGCCATTGCCTTGCGCGACGTGGTGCTGGCGGCCGATGCCGGCGCTGCCGCACCCCATGTTGAACTGATCAAGAAGCTGGCCGACAATTACGCCCGCTCGGCCGCGCCGCTCGATGAATTGTTTGCTGCCCGCACCGATACCAGTGCCGAGGAAAAAGCGGCGCTGGCCGGCATCAAGGACAGCGAGCGCAAGACCCAGCCTTTGATTGCCAGCGTGATTGCACTGCGTCTGGCCGCGCCCGAGCCTGCGCCGGCCCCCGCAACGCTGTTGTCGGCCGAGACCGCTCCCACCGCACAGGCAGGCGCGCCGGCTGCACCGGTTGCACCCGTTGCACCAGCCAATGCCGAGGCCGCAGCCTTGCTCTCGGCCCAGGCCGCGCCAGCGTTTGTTGAATGGCTCGCCAGCGTCAACCGCCTGATCGACCTGGAAGAAAAACTGAACGCCGTCGAGGCCGGTAAGGCATCCAACCTTGCCAGCACCTTTTTGCTGTGGATGGTGGTGTTGTGCGCCATTGCGGTGGCGGTCGGCTCAATGGCGGCCTGGTACATCAGTGGCGGTCTGTTGCGCCAGCTGGGCGGGCAGCCCGACTACGCGGCCGCCATCGTGGGCAGCATTGCGGCCGGCAACCTGGCGGTGCAGATTGATACCAAAGCCAACGACAGCGCCAGCTTGCTGTACGCCATGAAAGGCATGCGCGACAACCTGGTGTCCATCGTGGCCCAGGTGCGGGCCGGCACGGTGACCATCACCACGGCCTCGAGCGAGATCGCAGCCGGCAATATGGACTTGTCGGCACGCACCGAAACCCAGGCCAGCACGCTGGAAGAAACCGCCTCGTCGATGGAAGAACTGACCGGCACCGTGCGCCAGAATGCCGAGCACGCGCGCCAAGCCAACACGCTGGCCGTTTCCGCGTCGGCCGTGGCAGTCAAGGGTGGCGCGGTGGTGGCGCAGGTGGTCGACACGATGGCCTCGATTAATGAATCGTCGAAGAAAATCGTGGACATCATCGGCGTCATCGACGGCATTGCGTTTCAGACCAATATTTTGGCGCTTAACGCGGCGGTAGAGGCGGCGCGCGCCGGCGAGCAAGGGCGCGGCTTTGCGGTGGTCGCGGCCGAAGTGCGCAACCTGGCGCAGCGCTCGGCGGCGGCGGCGCACGAAATCAAGGCGCTGATCGGCAGTTCGGTCGAACGGGTCGAAGTGGGCGCGAAACTGGTTGATGAAGCTGGCAGCACGATGCAGGAAATTGTTTCTAGCGTGAAGCGGGTGACCGACATCATGGCCGAGATCAGCCATGCCAGCGCCGAACAGACCGCCGGCATCGAGCAGGTGAACCGGGCGATTGGCCAGATGGATGAAGTGACCCAGCAAAATTCGGCCCTGGTGGAGCAGGCCACGGCCGCGTCGGCAGCCCTGAAGGACGAGGCGCAGGCGCTGGCGCAGGTGGTAAGCGTGTTCACGCTGGGTCACGAAGAGCGGGCCGCCGCGCCGTCGCAGTTGCTGCGGGTTCCGGCGCGTGCCCGGCCCGTGCAACGCCAGGCTGCGCCGCAGCGCAAGATTGTCAATTCCAGATCGGATGCTGACGAATGGGAAAGCTTGTAAGTAGCGGGCGGGCTCAATTCCACTTGAACCCGTGTGAATATTTTTCCACAAAGAAATATATTTCGTAAAATGGGGTGCAGACGACTATAAAATTGCCGATAGGCATTTATAGACTCGACCGGAGCATCCCATGTTCAAGCAGCTGTTGTTCGCCGCGATCACCACAGTACCCGCGCTGGCCCACGCCGGCGCGCAGCTGACCGAGATCGAAACGCGCTGGCTGAAAGCAGCTGCGCCCGTGCTGGCCTACGCCCAGCGTCTCAAGCTTCCCATCGACATCATTGTGCAACCGCGGGCGCGCCCGAGCGACGTGCCGCTGGCCATGGGTTTCATGGATGGGCGGTGCAAACTGGTGTTGTCGATGCGCGGCAATCCGGACGCCGAAAAACTGCTGGACAGCGTGCCGCAAGAACAGCGCGGCGTGTTGATGGAAGCGATGGCGGCCCATGAAGTGGGCCACTGCTGGCGTTATGCGCAAGGTGCGTGGCACGCCTTGCCAACCGGATTTACCGAAACGGCGGCGGCACCGGCTAGCGGGCCGGCGGGCGAATCGGCCGCGCTGCGCGACAGCCGGCGCGAGGAGGGCTTTGCCGACATGGTCGCGCTGGCCTGGACCCAGCGTTTCCATGCGGACAGCTACGGCCCGGTGTATGCCTGGCTGGCCGCAGTGCGCGCCGAGCAGCCGGCAGCGGGCGGCGCCCACGACACGCGCGCCTGGGTCAGCCTGGCCGCAGATGGCGGCGTGTTCAAGCAGGCGGCAACGCCGTTCGACGCGGCCGGCGTGCTCTGGCGCGCCGGTTTGCTGAGCGACGACTAGCGCGCTGCTGTCGGGATAATCGCCGCTAATTGTCCCGGTATGTACGTTCTCGCACAGAATGGCTCCGCTGCTGGTTGTTAAATGTTGTACCGACAACCACAAGCAAAGAGACCACACCATGCAACCATTTAAAGCTACCCTGCTCGCCGCCGCACTGACCCTCGCCTTTTCGGGCGCCTACGCCGCACAGCAAGACGGCAAAGCCGACAGCGCAAGCTACAAAACCGTGACACAAAAGGCAGCGGCCGACTACAAGGCCGCCACCGCGCAATGCACCGGCAGCACGGGCAATGAAAAATCGACGTGCCTCGAAGAAGCCAAGGTGGCGCGCGCCCACACCAATCTGGACGCCGTAACCGAGCACAACAACACGCTGAAGGCGCGCACTTCCGCGCGCAATGCGCTGGCCCATGCCGAGCACGCGCTGGCCAAGGTCAAGTGCGCCGCCATGACCGGCGCCGACAAGGATAGTTGCATGGCGACGGCCACGTCGGTCCACACCGCTGCGCTGGCCGACGCCAAGGCGGACCGCGATACCCGCGTTGCCGCCACTGCCCGCGTGGACGACAAAGGCCTGGTCGCCAATACCCAGACGCGCGAGCCGGCCAAGGCGGCTGCCGTGGACAAGTGCGCCCAGATTGCAGGCAAACCGAGCACCGGCTGCCTGATCGACAACAAGGACCGCTCGGTTGCCAACGCCGCAGCCAATACCCGCGACGGGGCCGCAACGGTGGGCCAAAAGACCGAAAGCGTGGCGGAAACCGCTGTGCAAAAAACCAAGAACGCGGCCGCTATCGTTGCCGACAAGACTGGACGCGCCGTTGACCGCGTTGCCGACCGTACGGGAGCGGCCACCGACCGCGCCACCATCAAGACTGACGGCGCAACGGACCGCATGGCCGACAAGACGGCGGACGCTGCCAGCCGCAGCGGCAAAGTGGTTGCCGACTCGGTCATTACCACCAAGGTCAAGGCCGACCTGTTCAAGGAGCCGGAATTGAGCGCGATGGCGATCCACGTGGAAACTGAAAAAGGCGTCGTCATGCTCAGCGGTTTTGTCGACAATAAGGCTGACGCCGACAAGGCGGTGCGCCTGGCAAAGAGCGTGGACGGCGTGAGCCAGGTCAAGAGTGCGATCAAGGTGAAGTAAACGCCAACGCAAGCGCTGAAGCGAGCTGAAGCTAGCGCTGAAATGTGCGTTGAATCGCGCGTTGAATGTGACGCGCATGCCAGTGCGCAATCGCGCCCGACAAGCCGGGCGAAAACAAGCGCGCACATCAGCATTTTTCGGAACTGCAATGCCCGTTGTGGCATTGCAGTCACCGGCGGCATGTCCGCGTTCGAATTTTCGCTTGGGGTCGTCTGGTCGAGGGTATAATTTTCCCGTGAACAGACTAGAAGCCTTCGGATATATTGCCGCACAAGCCGCGCGTGGGGAGATCACTCTTCCAACCAGCGTGAACGCCGCCTTGCGCCTGCAACTAGCCCTCGACAACCCCGATTGTCATATTGAAGACGCCATCAAACTGGTGTTGGGCGAACCTCAACTGGCCGCGCGTACTGTCGCGCTGGCCAACTCCGCAGCATTCAACCGCAATGGCGACTCCACCATCACCAACGTGCGTTCGGCGGTGATGCGGGTGGGTTACCGCAGCTTGCAAACGCTGGTCTCCAGCCTTGTGGTGCGCCAGTTCGGCGCCCGCATCGTTGACCCGCAACTGCGGGCCAAGGCCGAGCAATTGTGGGTCCACACGGCGCATGTGGCCGCGCTCGCGCAAGTGATTGCACGCCGCGTCACGTTCGTCAATCCCGATACCGCCATGTTTGCCGCCATCGTGCACGAAGTGGGCGGGTTTTACCTGCTCTCGCGCGCCGACGAGTTCCCCGGCCTGCTTGACGAAGATCCCGAGAAGTGGGCCGAGCTGTGCGAAGAAGTGGTCAGCCGCGAAGTGCTTAAAAAGCTGGCCGTGCCCGAGCAGGTCGCCAATGCCATCCTGGCGCTGCGCGACGGCTGGCTCACCATGCCCCCCAGCACGCTGCTCGACACGCTGCTGCTGGCCAATCAGTTTTCGCCCGTCCCTTCGCCGCTCGGCCCCCAGGAAGTCGCCATGCCCGAGCATGCCGATTCGGTGCTCGATTTTGTCATCGACGACGAAACCTTGCAGAGCATCTTGCAAGAGTCCGAAGGCGAAGTGCAGTCGATGAGCGCGGCCTTGCTGGTCTGAGCGTGGTGTGAGCGTCGCGTGAGGGCTTACGCCTTCATCCGGTACCAGGCCAGGCCGATCCATTCGTGCATGGCATAGTACGAGCGGTACAGGCCGCTGGCGCTGGGCACCAGCATGAAGGCCGACCATCTGGCGCGCGAGTAAAACATCGTGGGCGCTTCCACCACCTCAATGCCCTGGCGCACAAAGGCTTCGCGCGAGCGCGCCATGTGCATCGCATGCGTCACCAGCAGCACGCGCTTGACGCCGGCCGCCTTCAGCATGCGCGCGCTGTTCACGGCGTTCTGGTCGGTGTCTTCCGACTGGTCCTCGATCCATGCCACCGGCGTCTTGAAGTCTTCGCGCAGCGCGCGCGCCATCATCGCGCCCAGCGAGCGGGTCGATTCGGTGCCGGGCACAATGCCGCCGCTCACCAGCAGGGGCAAGCCGGTCTGGTGCTGCAGCCAGGCGCCGTACTGCAAGCGCACCAGCGTGACCGGGTCCGGCGTGTCCTGGCCCCCATACTCCGGGGCGGCGTCGACGATGCCGGCTGACAGCACCACGATGGCCTGGGCGCCGGCAGCGCCGGCGTTGGCCAGCGGCGCGGTCCGCTGTTCGAGGGGGGCGACCAGCAACAGCGAGCCCGCATTGGTGGAAATGACCAGCAGCGCGGCCACGCCCGCGCCGCTCACCACGCGCGCCGCGCGCGGCCAGCGCCGCCGCAGCAGGTAGCCGAACGCAATCAGCAGCAGCAGGTTGGTGGGGGGCATGGCGACGATCCGGATGAGCGTGCCGGCGAAGGAACTGAGGGTCATGGTGATCCAGGTTGAGCGGTGTTGGATTATCGCAGCAAGACGCCGGTCTTACGTAGCGCCAAATATTTCTCATTCAGCGTATTCTATTTGTAAATTGACAAAACCTAGCGGAGAGAAGTATGAAATGGGAAGGCAATCGCGAAAGCGACAATGTTGAAGACCGGCGCGGCGCAGGCGGTGGTGGCGGGGGCGGGGGATTTAGCCTGGGCGGGCGCGGTATCGGGATCGGCACCATCGTCATTGCGCTGATCGGTGGCGCGGTATTTGGCATCAATCCGCTGCAGGTGCTCGACATGCTTAGTGGTGGCGGCGGTGGCGGCGGCGGCGGCGGCGGTGGTGCAGTGCCATCCTCCCAGCCGGCCACGCAGCAAACGCCGGCGACCGACAAGCAGACGCGCTTCGTCAAGGTCGTGCTGGCCGATACCGAAGACGTGTGGGGCAAACTGTTCCAGGAAAAGGGGGCCCAGTATGTCAAGCCCAAGCTGGTGTTGTTCTCCGGCGCCACGGGCACCGCGTGCGGTACCGGGCAAAGCGCCAGCGGGCCGTTTTATTGCCCGGCCGACCAGGACGTCTACATCGACCTGAGTTTTTACACGCTGATGCAAGAGCGCTTCGGCGTCTCCGGCGAATTCGCCCAGGCCTATGTCATCGCGCACGAGATCGGCCACCATGTGCAAAACCAGCTGCATATTTCGGACAAGGTGCAGCAAGTGCGCGAACGCGGTTCCGAGAAACAAGCCAATCAAATGTCGGTGCGCCTTGAATTGCAGGCCGACTGCTTTGCCGGCGTGTGGGCTTTCCACGGCAACCAGGCGCGCAGCATCCTCGAACAGGGCGATGTGGAGTCGGCGCTGAAAGCGGCTACGGCCATTGGCGACGATGCGCTGCAGCGGCAGTCGCAGGGGCGCGTCGTGCCCGATTCATTTACCCACGGAACGTCTGAGCAGCGCGCGCGCTGGTTCTCGAAGGGCTTGCAGAGCGGCCAGATGGAGCAATGCAATACGTTTGATACACGCTCGCTGTAACGGTCGCCAAGGTGTGTCGGAAATGTTGACACCGTGGCGATAGGATAGTGCGACAAAATAAGAAAACGGCCTGCGGGCCGTTTTTTTTCGCCGTGACCCACCGTCGGCAAAATTGACAAGGCGGGCCCGGCTGTTGCGGACAGCGCGGCAACTCCCTGAAAACGTGTTTCTTTTTTCCGGGCATGGTTCCTGCACGGGGCCTTGCATGCATCCGTCTGGTTTCGGGATGTCTTGCTTTGCAAAATGAAAAGGACAATCATGTTTGCTCGTACATTGTCGTTAAAAAACAAGTTGGTGCGCGTGCTGGCCGCGTGCGTGGTGCTCGTCGCGGCCGCGCCGGTGCAAGCCTCGGTTGTCAGCACGGGACACTTCGTGCCCCTCATCACCGCCGGTGCGCCGCCCGATTCGCCGGACGCGCGGATCGACCCCAACCTGCCGGCGTCGCCTTTTTCGGGCGTGGTCAGCATCAACATCCGGTTTGACGGCGCATCGTATATTTGCTCGGGCGCGCTGGTGGGGCGGCGCCAGGTCATTTCTGCCGGGCACTGTGTCGACGTCACTGGTGCCGGCACCGTGATCGACCTCAATGCGCCGGGCAACGATGTGCGCGTCGTCTTCAATGACGGCGTTGCCAATTCCGTCATCACCGCCAGCGCGGTCTCGCTCAATCCCGCCTACCAGGGGTTCGGCAAGTGCCCGCTGGGCGTGACCGCGTTTTGCCTGAACGATGACTTGTCAGTCATCACCCTAGGCGCCGACGCGCCGGCCAGCGCCAGGATCTACAAGGTCGCCGTCAATGAGCTGCAGGCGGGCACGCGCGTCACCATGGCCGGCTACGGGACCTCGGGCGACGGCATCAATGGCTTTACGGTAGGGGCGGACTTTCGCATCAAGCGCACGGGCGAAAACTATGTCGACCTGTTCGATGGCGACGACGAGCAAGGCTTTGGCGGCCCCAGGGAAGTCTGGTACGCGGACTTCGACGGCGCCGGCCAGGACACGTTCTGCGACTTTTTCGACGCCTGCTCGCCGCAGTTGCCCAACAACCGCGAAGCGGGCATTGGCGGGGGCGACTCGGGCGGGCCGTCTTTCGTCAACATGTATGGGGAATTGATGCTGGTAGCGAACAACACCTTCGGCGGCTGGTTCAACGGGCAGGAACCTGGCACCTTCGGCACGTACTTTGGCGGCGTGGTGCTCGCCAGCTATGCCGACTATCTGGTCGAAGCAACAGACGGCAACATCACGCTGGTGCCCGAGCCTGCCGGGCTTGCACTGTTTGGGCTTGGCCTGGCGCTGCTGGGCGCGCGGCGGCGCCGCGCCCCGGCATAAGTGGCGGGCAGAATAAAAAAAGCGGCCGGGCGGCCGCTTTTTTTTTGTCAGCGTGGGCCGGCGCCCGCGCTTACCTTGGCGGGAATGTCGTCGACATTGTCCACCGTGTACGGATACATGGAGAGGCCGCTAAAGACGGTGTCTCCGGTATCGCGGCGGATATCCGTGGCGGAGATGCCGGTGTAGCGGTTGGACCAGAGCGGCGCGTCCAGGGCGCCGAGACCCGCGTTCCAGTGTGGCCGGGAAGCATTCGCAAAGAAATTGCCCTCGACTTTTCCCTGTGCCCAGTTCGCGGCATTGATGGCAAAGTATGGAATGTCCAGCCAGTAATTGTTGTACAGGTGGGCGCGGGTGGCGCCGCCATCGAGCTTGGGATTGCGTCCCGCGCTGCGGTTCCAGAAATTGTGGTGGAACGTTACCTGGGAATTGAGCACCATATTCGTGTAGAAATGCTGGTTGCCGCAGACCGCCGGGTTGGCGCCGTCGAAGCGATTCCAGCTCAGCGTCACATTCTTGCTTTCGGTGATATCCACGTGGCCGTCGCTGATCAGGCTGAAACGGACATGGTCGATCCACACGTGGCTTGAGTTGGCAAGGGTGATGGCGTCGCCCGCTTCCACCAGACCGGGATTGACGTCCTGAATCGACAGGTTGCGGATGATGACGTTCTTGGCGTTGCTCAGGTTAAGCGTCGCGCCGACAATGGTGGCGTTGCTGTCCAGGCCCAACAGCGTTTTGTTGGAAGCGACCTGGATGTTGATCTCGTTGCGGCTGCGGGCCACTTTGGTTTCGCTGGTCGCGCCCAGTTCTGTGCAGGTCTGGGCGCCGACAGGAATGCGATAGATGGACTTGCCCGCATCCTGATAGCTCGGGCAACTGATGGCGCACGCACCCTGGCTGCGGGCTGGCGTGCGGCAATCGATCACCGTTCCTGCGGCAATGTGCACCACGGCCGGCGCACTCGATTGCAAGGCGCCAACCAGTGCGCTGCACGAGTTGACCGTGACCGGTGGCACTGAGCCACCGCCGGTGGTGCTGGACAAGCCGTCCGGGCCGGCCTGGGAGGCAAAGCCTTCCGGCGTCGCGTTGCACAGACCCGAGGCGGGATTGAAAAACCAGCGCTGCTGGGCTTTGGCCAGGTCGCTGGTTTGATACACGCGCGAGCCGCTGGCGCCGTCGGCCACCGTCAAGGACTTGCCGGAATGGCGCGCAACGACGTTGTAACCGCCCGCCAGGGAGCGCTTGAGCTGCCACTGCTGGTTGGTGCCGCCGTTGGCGGGCCACTGGACCAGACGCCCGCCTTCGATCATTGACAGCTCCAGCACGTCAAGCAGCATGCCGCTGTTGCGCGCCGTCATGCTCCAATAACCATTGCCCAGGTCGCGCAAGGTAAATTGCTGGTTCGCGCTGCCGCCGTAGCCCCACTGCTGGATATACGCACCACCCTGCAGTGCGCCACCTGTGACGTCGAGTACCTTGCCTGAACCCATATTGGCAATGCTGTACAGGCCGCCGTTGACCACGGGTGCGCTGCAGTTGGCGGCCTGGGCAGGACTGGCCAGCAGTGTCAGCGACACGGCCAGCCAGGCGGCGATGGCGGCGAACGGGCGGCCCGCCGATAAAGCAGATGAAGTTGTCATGAATGTGCTCTCCGGAAAAAGGTGATGCCATAGTAGCATCGGAAAATTAGCCCGGAGTGATGATTTTTTTAACGTGATTGATACGATTTTGACATAGCTCGCTTAAGGCTGCATGCGCCGTTGTCGGCGATACAGGCCGCCGAACATGGCCAGCGCAGAGAGCATCAGCATTGCGGTGGACGGTTCCGGCACGGTTGCGCTGATCGAAAAGGCGTCGCCTGCGCGCAGGCCGGTGGTGTCGAAGTACCAGTCGCTCTTGTTATTCAAGCTGAACGGGTTTCCAAAACTAAACTCCGCGAATTCTGGCGTGGCAAAAGTGATCGCGGCGGCCGTGCTGGTGTAGTTAATCTGGCTGGTGGTGCCAAAGGTCGGCGTGACGCTGCCCGCGCTTGAAAACGCAATGCCTTCCAGATAAAACGAGAAGTTCGTCAAGCTCCTGCCGCTGAGATTGCGAACCAGGGCATTCATGCTCATCGGGCCGATCAGGTCGCTGTCTTCGATGGTGAATTCAAACCGCGTTGCCGCAAAATTGTGAAGGTCGAGGTCGAAGGACAGCATGCCAGGCGCGCTGTAATCGGTGACAAGATTGGCGGAGGATCCGGTGCTGCCGGTCAGCAGGGCCGCGTTGGCCGCGCCGGACAAGGCCAGTGCGGTCCCGATTGCAAGACAAAGCTGTTTGAGTTTCATCGTAAGTTTCCTGGTAATGGTATGAAGGGCGGAGCGATTACAAAGGACCTTTTGCCCACGGTCCGGAAATGGCGAACGTGATGCCGGGCGTCTGGATGTTGACGAAGAGATAGCGGCCGGTGGGGTCGAAGCAGGCGCCGGCAAATTCGTTCGCGCGGTGGTCGCCTTGCAAGCCAAGTTGTTTGCCCGTCACGATCAATTGCTCGGTGGAGAGCACAATATTGTTCTTGGCAAAAATGTACGCATCGCCCTGGGCGGTCAAGCCCATCAGGCGCTGGCCAAAACCGAAGCTGTCGTTGGCGGCGCTCGATGCGTCTTCGCAAATGAGGATGGCGTCGCGCGGGCTGACGGTCAGGTTGTCGCCCATGTTGCCGACCAGCGCGCTTGGACTGGAGTAAATGCAGGTAAGCACCTGGCTGGCCAGATCGAGTTCCCAGATGGTGCCGCGCGCGACCGAACCGCCGGAGGTATCCATGATGAACATCTTGCCGAGCGAATACCAGATGCCTTCGCCGCGGTTCATGCGCAGCGCGCCTTGCTTCCAGCCTTGCACGAAGGGACCGGCCGCGTTCGAAACCGTGATGCCGGTAGGGCCGGTGGCGTTGCCGCGGTTGCGGTCCGGTTCGGCAATGTCCACCCATTCCAGTGCGTAGGTGGCATTCACGGGCGCGGTGGCCAGGTTGGCATTGGCCACGCCCTTGACCTTGGCCATCTGCAGGCGCCCGCCCATTGCCAGCGAGCCAGGGTAGCCAGGCGTGATGTCGGGCACATAACGGTAGAAGCCGGACTTGCCCGAACTGTCTTCGGTTTCGTAGACGATGCCGGTGGCCGCGTCGACGGCTGCCGCTTCATGCGCGAAACGGCCCATGCCGACGATGGGCACGCCAACCGTGTGCGCCGGATCGGCCGTCACCTCGAAGGCGTAGCCATGTTTTTTGCCGGCCACGCCCACCGCGTCGGAACCGACTTCTTCGCACGTGAGCCAGGTTCCCCACGGCGTCACGCCGCCAGCGCAATTGCCTTGCGTGCCCCCCAGGCTGGGCGTCATGCTGACCCAGTTGCCATCGCGGAACAGCAAGTTGCTGGTACCGCCACCGAACTTGTTGCTGGTCGCTGCGCCGCTGTTGCCGTTGTCATAGACGGCCGGCGCATTGATGAAACTGGCCGCCGATGTGGCGCCCACTTCGTGGTTGCGCACCAACACCAGTTCGGTACTGCGGCCAACCTTGCGCGAGACGATGACGCCCATGCCATCGTGGCCCGCCGGGCAGCTTTTGCCGTTGGTCATCAGGTCGCCGCGCCAGCCGTAGCTTTTGTAGCTAAAGCCTGGTGGCAACTGGAGCAAAGGCAAGCCCGTCGACAAATCGTTGGCAGGCGCGATCGGGCCGTAAGGGCTGTCGATCAGCGCCGTCGACCCATTGGCAGCAAGCGCTTGCTGAGACTGCATGGCGGCAAAGGCGCCGACAAAAGGCAAAGCGGAAGCACTGGCCAAGCCCTTGAGCATGTTGCGGCGGGATGAAGAGAGAACGTTGTCAGTCATGGCGAATCCTTGTCCGGGAGATTGGTAACGCGCCGTTTAGCGCCGGCGTCAGCGTGGACGTGATTAAACCAAGCAAAAACTACGTGGCAATGACGGCAAAATGACAACGAAAATTGTTTGAAAGCGTTTCTGCGTGAACAAGGGCGTGTTTTTCTGCAGGCGCGGGGCCTGCTGCGCAATCACGCGTAGGAGTTGTGGCAGCATGTCGCCATCATGGGCACTGATCAAGAATTGCTCGTGCGCCTGCGCCCGGTTCTGTCTCAGGCAGGAGGGAACAGCCACAGTATCGCCTCGCGGAACTCGCTGCTCCAGAAAGCTTCGTTGTGGTTCCCATTCGGGACGATTTTCAGCGTCGCATTGGCGCTCGGGTGGCCGCGCTTGATGACCTGGTCGTACATGCGCTGCGCGTCGGGCACCATCGGCCCGCCTTCGAGTGCGCCGATCAGCAGGTACAGACGGGCGTCCGAGCGCGCCGGTCTTGAAGCGGCAAAGTTAAACGCTGCGCTTCCCGCCGCCCAGTAGGATGGCGAAAAAATGCCCGCCTTGCCAAACACTTCCGGGTATTGGTTGATGCCGTAGTGCGAGATCAGGCCCCCCATTGAACTACCCATCAGTGCAGTATGGTCGCGCTCTGGCATGGTGCGGTACTGCTTGTCGATCAGCGGCTTGAGCACCTTGACGATGAAGTCCATGTACAGTTCGCCTTCCCCCGGGCCGTACTGCAAATTGCTCCAGGCGTTCAGTTCCGTCATGCGCTTGGCTTCGCCATTGTCGATGCCAACGACGATCAGTTCGAGCTTGCCTTCGCGCGCAAGTGCGTCCATCGTCTCGTCCACCTTCCACTCTCCCCCGTAGGCGGTGGCGTTGTCGAACAGGTTCTGGCCGTCGTGCATGTACAGGACCGGATAGTGCTTGGTCGAGGTGGCGTAAGCGGGCGGCAGGTACAGGCGGATCTGGCGCTTGCGGTTCAGTCCTGGCATGCTTAGTTGCTCCGGCAAGAGCAGGACAGCGGGCAGTGCACTCGGCGTGGCCGCAACGGCAGCCGACGGCGCTTGCTGGGCGGTGACGGGACCATTGCCACTGTTGCCGCAGGCGGCGCACGCCAGCGCCAGGACCAGCGCAAAGAAGGTTCTTTTATTGGTTAGCACGTGTGGTTTTCCTTGTAAAAGTCAATGATGACGGCCAGGCCTTGCCCGCCTGCGCCGGTGGCGAACCGGATCGTGGCGCCGTTCTTGGCGGCCGCCCGCTCGGCGATCGCCAATCCCAGTCCAGTGCCTTCCTGGTCTTGCCCCGGGATCCGGTAAACACGTTCAAACACCTTTGCCCGCAGCGCCGGCGCTCGGGCGCGCTTCAAGGCGAACGCTGATGCACCCGGCCCCGGCGTCAGTTCCACGCCTGCCGTGGCCGGCGACAGCGTGTACTTTCTGAGCCGCGACGGGCGCCGGCACGCGCTGAACACCACAACGGGCGCACCGCTGTGGAGTTTTCGCACGGGGGGCGAAGCATCGTTCTCGGCCCATGGCATGTTCGGCATGGAGCTGACCGCAACGCCGGTGCGCGATCCCTGGGACTTGTTCCTCTCGTCGCCGCTGGTGCATGATGGCCAAGTCTACTTTGGCAGCAGTGACCAGTGCGTCTACGCGCTCGACGCGCGCAGCGGCAAGCCGGTATGGGTATTCAAGACCGGCGGCATGGTGCATTCCTCGCCCGCACTGGCCGGCGCCAGTATCGTCGTGGGCAGCTGGGATGGCGCGGTGTATGCGCTGGACGCGGCCAGCGGCGAGCAGCGCTGGCGCTTCCAGACCCAAACCGAACAAAAGAGCAGCATCATGCTGGGCATCCAGGCCTCGCCCCGCGTACACGGCGACAGCGTCTACATCAGCTCGCGCGACGGCTATTTTTATGCGCTCGACGCGGCCACGGGAAAGCAGAACTGGCGTTACGATGCGCAGGGCTCGTGGATTGTCTCCGCTGCAGCTTTCGATGGCGCCACCGTCTACTTCGGCACCTCCGACACCGGCTTGCTGCTGGCGCTCGACCAGCGCACCGGCAAGGAACGCTTCCGCTTCAGTACCGCTGTGTGGACCTTTGCCGCGCCGCTGGTCGTGGACGGCATGCTGGTTGGCGCATCGATGAAGGGGCAGTTGCATGCGCTCGATGCGGCGCTTGAGCATGTCAAGCGACTCGGCGCCTTTGTCGCCTCGCGCCTGTGGCACGACGGCCAGCTCATCGTCGCCAACAGCAACGGTGAAGAGCTGTTTTTTGACACGGTGCGCAACGACCATCGTTAGGACTCCAAATGTAATCAAATTACAAGCTGCAGCGGACTTTTGGGTGATTTTATTCCAAAATATTGCGAACTGTGTAGTAATATTACAGAAAATAATAAATAACACCCGTTCACATTGATTGGAGACAAAAATGAAAAAAAGCATAGCAGCACTCGGTTATGGACTCGCTTTGGCCGCTTTTGCCGGTTGTGGCGGCGGCGGGGCCGGTGCCGGTGCCTCTCCGGCGCCTGCCCCTGCACCCGCGCCGGCACCGGCGCCGGTGCCGGCAACGCATGAAGTAAGCATCCTGAAAGCTTCGGGCAGCATCGAACAACGGCTGGCCTGCAACCGGGTACTGGCGCAGGCGGCCTGCCAGATGCGCATCTATCAGGTCATGGTGGAAGCTTTTGTCGATGGCGACCCGACCGCCAACTTTAACGCTGGCTATGGCACGAGCAAGCACAAGGGCGACCTGGCCGGCATTACCGCTTCGCTCGACTACATCAAGAGCACCGGGGCCAACACGCTGTGGCTGACCCCGATCTTCCTTTCCGCGCCCGTGGCCGGCCAGGATCTGGGGGCCGACCGCCTCGACGCCACCGGGTACTTCCCGAGCGACTACTTCAAGATTGACCCGAAATTTGGCACCCTGGCGCAGGCGCGCACGCTGGTTCAGGAAGCGCACAAGCGCGGCCTGGCGGTATTGTTCGATGGCGTGTTCGGCCATCACAAGGCGAATATCGCGGCCTCGCCCGGCGGCCTGAAGCCGTTTGGCGGCCACGATCCGGTCGACTACACCCATCCCGATACACTGGCGTTCTACCGGGAAGTAGCGAGCTACTGGATCGATCAGCTGCAGATCGACGGCTGGCGGCTGGACCAGGCCTACCAGGTGCCGCCGGCGGCGTTGGCCAGCCTGCGCGACACGGTGCAGCAAGCCTCCAGCCGCAACAGCTACCTCAATGCCGACGGCGTGGCTGTTCGGCCAGCTGGCTACATGGTTGCCGAAGTGTGGAAGGGCGAGTCCGAGATCGCGGCCACTTACGGCAGCACGCTGGCGCCGGCGCTGGGCTCAGCCTTCGACTTCCCGCTGCGCTACAAGCTGGTGCAGACGCTGGCAACCGAAGAATCGGGTTTGTCGGGCCAGCCGGCCAGTACGCTGAACGCCGGTTTTGCCACGCACGCTGTCTACCCCGACCATGCCATGCCCAACCTCATGCTCGGCAATCACGATCTGGTGCGCTTTGGCGACCTGGTGCAACGCGCCGGATTAGGCAACCCGGACGATGAGCAGTACTGGTTGCGCCACAAGGCGGCGTTCACCTTCATGGCTGCGTTCAGCGGACCGATCACGCTGTACTACGGCGATGAAATTGGCCAGGAAGTACCGAACTTTGCGGCCAAGGTCAGCGTCAACTGTGTCGAAGCGGGCCTGTGCGAGGATCATGTCAGCCGGGATGACGGCGTCGTCGATGGCGTGGCAGGTCCCGCCCTGAGCGCCAGGGCGCGCGAGTTGAAGGGCTATGTCGCGTCGCTGATGCGGGTACGCTCCGTCAATGGGGCACTGGCGGGCGGTGCGCGGACCCACGTCTATTCCGATACCAACGTGTACATTGACCGCAAGGACAGTGGCAGCAACCGGGTGCTGCTGGTGCTGAACGTGAAAAACAAGGCGGCGACGATCACGCTCGACAGCGCGGTGGTGTCGGGTGCAGCGGCGCTGAACGATCTGATGACTGACGGTAAAGTGGAAGTGGACGCCAACGGCAAGTTCTTGATCACGGTGGCGCCGCTGTCGGGGCGCTTGCTGCGCTTTTAAGGTGAGGGGAGCGGGCGCTATCGTGGCGCCCGGTTCTGGGTATTGCTTGCTTTGACGCGCGCGAAAAACGCTGGAGATTTTTTCCCGGGCGCCGGGACTGCGGGACGACAATCCGAGCACGGTTTGCGTTGTGGCGCCACTATGCCAGAGTGAAGTTTCCCACTGTCGATAGCAGTGTAGCACCGCAAGTCGTGTGATGCCCGTGAAAGGCTACTTGGATGCCGTCAATCGTATAGTGCGGGTCGCCCTCGGCGATGGTGCAGCCGCTGTGGCCCGCTATTGGGCAGCTGCATGGGTCACCGACGCGAGCCACAGCAATGCCCTGCACAATAAAGTGACTGGCGGTGACGCTTTCTACTTTTCCGCCATGGCTGGTGGGGTCGTTCAGGCGAATAACGTTGCGCATGGCGCTCCTCTATTGCTTGTAATTTTCGGGATCGACGGCAGGCGTGCCGTGATGCTGGAATACGTCGCCGCCATTTGGATGGTGCTGGGTCTTGCGCAGCGCCTCGGATGGCGGACTGACCATGATGATGCTCGCCTCATTCGGGTCGCGCATGTTGACCGCAGCGCTCACGCCGCCGGCGCGGTAGCTGCCCATGACGCCGATGGCCATTTGCATGAACAGGGTGGCGGCGCCGGTATTGCCCAGCCGGCGGTCGGTATCGATCAGCAGGCCCGGAGCGCTGCCCGTCAGCTCTGGCCCGCCCTTGGACGCGTGCTCGTTCAGTGCTCCGTGCAAGACGCGCATCTGATCGGTATTGCCGCCGGTAGCGACGATGACGCGCGCGGGAGCGGCTTTTCGTTGCGCCTCTGGCAGCGTTTGCAATGCCTGATCCCATCCGGCCTGCATTGCCTTCTGGCGCTCGTCCGCGCGGATCAAAGGGTGGCCGTCCTTGTCGATAAATTTAACGAACGTCGGGCGGTGAATGTAGCCCAGGGTCGGCAGCCTGTCGAATTTTGCCAGTTGGGCCTTGTTCCATGGGATAGGGAACCATGGCGTTGGCTTCCATTCTTTTGGAGGGCGGTGGCCCCCTTGGGCAAGATCGCTGAGCAGGTCGCGGGTGCTGGTGCCGGTGCCGTTGATCTCGGGGCGATGGACGAATTGCGCCGTGGCCGTCAACCACTCTGAGACCACCGGTGGCCGATCCACGCGCATGTCGGAGTGCGGCAGGGAACGTGAGAGCGCGTTATAAGCGAGGAATAAGCGCCGGGCAAAACCGTGCTGATTGAGCTTTTCCACGGTCGCCCTGTCGTCGTCCATATCCTCGAAGGCGAAGGGCCGCACCGCGTCCACCCGTTCGCGCCGGGCCAGCACGAACAGCGCGGAAGCGTCTGGCATTGCGGGAATGGCATTGCCGTTGGTTGACAGCGGTGGCGTGCCTGGCGCGCGGGCCATGTTGCGTATAAACATGTTGTCGGAGGAATTGAGAACGATGTAGGGGACATCGGGATATGCATCGAAGAATGCAAATACATCCTCCAGAATGCGGTCGGGGCGTTCGTCGAAACGACGCGGGCCGGCAACGAACAGATGGAATTGCATGCCGGACGAATTGGCGCCGTCGGCCAATCCCATGGCGGGATCGTTCGGCTGATCCATCATGTCGGGAGCGTGAATCGGCGCTACAGCATTGAAAACCGGCACGCCCCAATACGTCGGCGTATCGTTCGCGCCGTTCTCGAGCGTGTTGCCGCCGCGGTTTCCGGACTGGCCGTCCCGCTCGTCCACGCTCCATGGGTACTTGTTCTTGTCTTGCTCGCGAATAGTCGTGTGTGGACTACCTTTTTGCAATTCATCCCACAAGGCCCCTTGACGATATTTGTCGAGCGTCACGCCAAGGCCGATCACCTCCAGCGCGTATTCCCGTTTTGCCTGGGCGGTGAGGACTGCAGGCTGCGGCGCCTGGACCTGCGCCTGGGCCGCCGGCTGCGAGTTTTTCGTCGCCATTACCCAACGGGCGCCGGCGAACAACGCTATTACCGTTACCGGTCCTGCAACCCACCACCAAAGTCGAACTCCCATCGTCTGCTCCTGTGACATTAAACTGACTGGCTGAACCACCGACATGACGAAGATTGTCCACAGCGGAATCAAGATGATCATCGCAATGGCGCAGCCCACCAAGTATCGCCCAAGTTTTGGCGGCCCCGTCATCTGACCTGAACTCATTTGGTCGCTCCCGGCTTGACGCTACGGGCGACGGGCTTGACGATGGGTCGCGACGCATGCGGCATCGCCGTTTTATCGGCGGTTCTTTGACAAATCACCGCCGTTGGCAAACCCGCAGTAAGGGACGGTACGCAGGCCGGGAGCACACCGGAACTGTAGTATCTGGCATTGCCTTCAATCACATCCTTGCGCCACTTAGGTTCCACCGACCAGTAGTTGGCGGTCGGGTTGTTGGGGTCCGCCGACGGCGCCCCCGCAAATGTCGTCAAGAATTTTTTCCAGCTAAAAATCCCATCGCGTAGCTCGTCCACCCTCCCTATCTTCAATCGCCAGTCCGCTACAGCGCACAGGTACGCGTAAAAAATCGGATGCGACGAAGCGAGACCACCGCCAATGGCGACATCATAGGCCGTCACGTTGGCATGGTTGGCTTTGTTGCCGAAAATTGCGCCGTGGAAGGACTTAGGACTCACTTCGTTTTGCCATCGCATGCGCGCCTCGTCCGGCGTTTCCTTGCGCTTGACAAGTAGCTGCTTGGTTGGCAACAAGTCTGATCCCTGACAGCTGAATACTTGTATCACCACGCACTGCTGGGTGACTGGTTTGCCTTCGTTCAAGTACTTCTGCACCGGCCCCACCTTATCTGATCGCTCGAGCGCCTTGCCTTGAAAGAGGTGTGGTACCGGACTGTCGCGGGACGTACCTCTCACTGCCCTTGTATCGACCGGACCCGGATCCGTAATGCTGACCCACGTATCGAAATATCCTTTAGCGCTGGCGACCGCAATTGCTGCGTCAATCGGGTCTACTTCTTCGCAAGGGCCTTGTTTATCGCGGGGCAGATTGCGCTTGGCCTGCAGCGAAGCGGCGGGGATGGCCGCTTCCCCCGCTCGCAATTGTGCCGCTACTGGCGTTGGCAATTCTTCACCGTTAATAGTGCGAATGCCTTCGCGCATGAATTCGGCATGCGACTGCTTCGATTCCATAAACATCGTGCCTGGGTCTACTACGGGCCAGTCGACGCCCCGCGATGTGCCGCGATGTCCGCGGTTATCGGCTGCAACGTGCGCCCCCATGTCCTCCTTCTTGAGGCGCAATGCAAAATCATAGGGTGGCTTTCTTCCCAGTAAGACTGGTCCTTCTTTTTTGGTAGCGAGATCGAACCGCCGTTTGAAGGTGAAGACGCGCTGATAAAACCCCGATGCGGGAGGGGATCCGACTTTCGTGGTCAATTCCGCCATCGCTGGTCGAACGGGCGCACCGGGCTCGCCGTACGGGCCATCGCGCACAAAGTCCGCGATGCCTTGCCAGCCGATGCCGTGCAAGTGGTCCAGCGCGACGGTCATGTCTTCCGGCGAAAAATACACATAGACCTTGCCGCGGTTATCTCTGTCGTTCCCCGCTACCCATTTGGCACCGACCATGCCGCAATGTTTGGCATGATCGTCGAGGGTGGCGAAGACCGGCGTTGCAGACTTTTTTCGCGCAACGCCCTGAACTATATTGATTAGCGTGTCCAAACGGGCGTTCAAGCTCTGCCGACCGTCAAGATGGGCATAGTCGGCGCTTGTCATGGCCGTGTTCGACTGGCCGGAAAACACCTCGGCAGCTGCCATCAGGCCGGTCGTGCGCGCCTCTAAACTATAAGGGGAATTGACGAGAACAAGCGTGTCAGCCGGCCGCGCGCCCATATCTAGCAGAAACGCCTGCGCGAGCAAACTGATGACAGTTCCCTGGCTGTGGGCGACAATGGAGACCACTTCGTTTTCGTCATAGTCGCGGATCATCGAGATAAGCGCTGCCAGTCTCTTGGCCGCCAAAATCATGTACATCCGGCCCGGGGCGTTCAGAACCGGGCGGATCGGGTCGCCCACGGGGTCGGTTGGAGCACCCGTTCCCCTGTTCCACATGTCTGGAATAGTGCCGGTGGCATTGGCGAACGGGCCGCCCCCTTTCGACAGGTCCTTGTCCAGCCGATTGCCGTTGCGATCGGTTCTCTGTCCAAACGCGGCCCGGGCGGCGTCCGTTTCTTCTCGGTAGCCCCAGTAAAACGGAATGACGGGACTAAAGGTCTCGTTGGTGACATGACGCTTGAAAAACAAAGCATCCGGGTCGTCGACGAGCTTGCCCTTGTCGTCCACGGTCGGCATGCGATAGCCCGCCGGCACCAGGCCGACCGACAGGCGCTTGTTCAACCCGGCGCACAAGCCTTCCTCGACCGCGCTAAAACCCACCCCGACGTCGTTCACGCCGTGAATGACAATGACATTGCCAGGCAGGTCCGGCTTGACCGCCACGGTCTTGTCGGACTTACGGCCGGTTTGCAGGACGCTGGTGTCTTCGCCGCCAACATAAGGTATTTTTGAGTAGAGTGCCATGGTGTAGCCCTTACGCGTTTTGCTTCAAGATGCGAATGGCGGCAATATGCATGGCGTCGCGCTGCAGAAGGTCCGTCTTGCCCTGCGCGTCGCTGACGCCCTTGAGGAGGCTCCCATCGGACATGTCGATCTCGTAGTGGACGTTGGGCGCGATGACCGCGCTTTCCCCGAACGGGTGGTACTGGAGCGTAAATTTCTGGTCGGGAGCGCCACCGCTAAAAGTGGGAAATTCAGTCGCCATTGTTGCTGGGCCACCAAACGGGAAATTCGCTGCCTTGTGGGCGATGTCTCCCTTCGTGCCAAGCGTGATCCCGCCGCCGATCTTGATGAAGGAACCATCTTCGGCGATGACGTGAATTTCCTTGGCCATCAGTTTGATCGCGCCATTGGTGGCCGTTAAATTGATGTTCTTGTCGGCGTTGATATGGATGTCGCCGTGCTGGCTTTGCATCAGCAGGTCGCCGTTGTGCGCAATGACCTTGATCCCATCGTGATGCGCAAACATTGAAATGCCCTTGCCCGCGTTTAGATTGAAACGCTGGCCAGCGGTCAACTGAAGGTGCTGCTGAGCCACCGTATCGATGTTGGCGCCGGCATAACTGACGATGGTCTTGGGCGTCGTGAAGGCCAGGCCGGCGGGTGCGGTGACGCTGATGCTCGGCTTGCCCCCATCGCCATTCGGTTCCGTGTTGCTGCCAGCCGCGGCCGCCTCGACGTCCTTTCTGATCTCCGCCTGCGGCGCGGCGTCGAGGGCCAGTGCTTGATTCTCGGCAGCATACTGACCAAGCGACTTGAACAAGTCCAGGCAGTCCTGCATCAGCCCAAGGTGCTCTTCACTGCTTAACTGCTTGCCGCAGGCATCGAGCCGCTTCCATGCCGAGATGAGAAGCGACTTGGCAGTGCGGATAGTGCCACTGTCGTTGGTCGTCAGTTCGAAGCCCTCGCCCCGCGCGTCGGCTTTGCCGTCGCAGCGCGGGTGAGTGAGGTAACCGAGATTGAGCTGGCTGTGTCCGTGTTCGCTTTCCAGCTGCGCGCTGATCTGCCCCGGCGTATCATCCATCCGCAGCTGGTTGTAGCGCTGCGCCTTGACTTCCTTGCTCCGGATGCCGGACAGGTATCTGTCGCCGGGCAGCTTGCTGGTGCGACTGAAGGAGGGCGGCGGCGTCTTGGCGCCGTGCACGCGGCCGACGATCAACGGTTTGTCCGGGTCGCCCCCCAGGAAGATAACCACCACCTCGTCGCCTGCGCGCGGCAAGGATATCGCGCCATACTGCGCACTGGCCCAGCTGCCGGCAAGCCGCAGCCAGGCGGAGTCCTTATCACTGTCGGATGTACCCGCGCCCTGCGCATGCGCGTGGTCGGGTACGCGGCACCCCGGGAAGCGCACTTTGACGCGGCCGAATTCGTCGCAATGGACTTCTTCATTGACGGGGCCGACCACGGTGACTGTTTGCGCTTCAGTGCGGGGCAGGTCAAACCGTGGGTCATAGGCGGGTACGATGGGTATGCCGCGCCGCACGCAGGTGAAGTGATTGGTATAGCGCACACCGCGCTCGAAGCTTGCTTGTTCAAGGTCGCCGCTGCTGCCGCCCCAGTGATTCAGCGCGAACAGGCGGCGCACCCGCTCGTCGAGCGTCTTGGGGAGATTGTTTTCGGCCTCGATACGCAGTTCCGTGATGATAAATTCGCGTTCCTCGGCAGGGTGTGAGTCTATCTCCGGATGGCCCGTGACAGCATTCCACTGGCCGCAGCACATGTTGCGGTCACTGCCTTCGCCTTGGAAGAATTTTGACTCGTACTCTTGCCGCTGCATGCGTAGCGCGCCAAGGCTGCGGTAATCCGTGGGATCATCACCGGCGTGTGGGACGTCAATCAAATAGTCATCCAGACTGGCCGCGAACTGATTGCCGAGGATCCCCTGGTCGTTGCCGCTGATGTCGGCGCTGCCCATCGACCATGCTTGCGCGTAGTCCCAACTGCGGCGCGTGACGTTCCCCGCTGTCAGGGTTCGAACCGCTTGCCAATTGGTGATGGTGTCGCGCATTTCAGTGCCGGCGTCGCGATGGTAGCGCACAGCACCCGCGGCGTTTTCCTTGAGCGACATGGCATCGTCGAACAAAACCAGAGTGTGCACGGGCGTCTGGTCGTTTCCCCGGTCGGTAGCCGAACCAGGTTGGACGAACCAAGCGATACCGCGCCGTTTCCATAGACGGCGCAGAAACCCCGCATTCGATTCGTTGTACTGCATCGTGAATTCACGCGACGGATAGCTTTTCAGGTACCCGAGATCGAAGTTGAACGCGCGCGCCGCTACCGGATTGGCTTCGCGCCATTCCCGCAATATGACGTTGGTGATATCGACTTCGCTTGCGTTGCGAAAGACGCGCGTGTTGCAGGTTTTCTCGAAGAGCGAGAATGCATCGCGCACGATCAACTGGTAAGTAGCCAGAGCGCCATCGGCGTGCCCTTCCACCACGGCGCCAACGATGCCGCACACGGAGCGCAAGCCACCTGAATCCGTCACAAACTGCAATTCGACGGGATTGGCGATGAATTGCTTAAGCTGCATGCCCGCCTTGGTGGACACGCACAGCAAAGCGTATTCGATCCCGCCGCAGATTGTTTCTACTCCGCTCACTTGTTTGACCAGCAACAGATCGTCGACGACGCCTTTCTCATTGGACAGGCGCAAACGAATGGGGCGATTCGCTTCTGTGAGGCCGCTAAGGTCAAGGGGGAGATTGCTCAAGTTCATGCACGGTCCTCCAGCGAAAGGGCGCCTTGTTATCGTGGCGGGCGCACTGCAAGTGCGCGAAGAAAGTTGCTTAGTGAACTTATGCTAAGAATGTTATCGAAACAGGAAAAACAGAGGCTCCGCGAAACGTGAACTGGCGACGGTAATAATCGCGCCTTGTCGCCCGGCAGAAAATGCCGTTGGGAAACCATAAATTTGGATGGGTTGCGAATTTCGGTGTTGAGTTGCATCAAGCAATCCGGCTTGTGTTCCGCATGGTTCAAAACGCGACGGTCCGGCTCGGCGGGACGGTACCAAAACACCCAACGCTGCCAGTTCACAAGCCGAAATGGCGCGCAAATGCAAAAAGCCCACAAGTTACCTTGTGGGCTTTTTGGGTATTCGTGGTAGGCCGTGCGGGATTCGAACCTGCGACCAACGGATTAAAAGTCCGCTGCTCTACCAGCTGAGCTAACGACCCGAAGAGGCAATATTATAGCCGCTGAATTGGTTTTCCGCTAGGCAGTTTTTTTACCTGTCGTTTAATTGGTCAGCTTGGACGTGACCTTGAGCACTTCCTCAGCCGTGGTCAAGCCCTCCATGATCTTGAACGCACCCGCAATGCGCAGCGGCTTCATGCCATCCTTGACCGCCTGCGCGCGCAGCGACGCCAGGTTGGTTTCCTTGCCGATCATCCTGGTAAAGTCTTCCGAGATGGTCAGCAGCTCGTACAGGCCCGTGCGGCCCCGGTAGCCCGTCTGGCGGCATTCCGGGCAGCCGACCGCCCGGTACACCTTGGCCGGCTTGGGCATGTTCCAATTGCCGCCGATGCTGTCCCACACATCGTCCGCAATCTCGCCATCGTCTGACTTGCAGTGCTTGCACAGCGTGCGCACCAGGCGCTGCGCCATGATGCCGACCAGCGTCGCTTCCAGCAGGTAATAGGGCACGCCCAGTTCGAGCAGGCGCATCACCGCCGCCGGGGCGTCGTTGGTGTGCAGCGTCGAGAGCACCAGGTGGCCCGTCAGCGCGGCCTGGATCGCCATTTCTGCGGTGGCCAGGTCGC
The DNA here is from genome assembly GCF_049897805.1 of Massilia sp. TWP1-3-3. NCBI lineage: Bacteria > Pseudomonadati > Pseudomonadota > Betaproteobacteria > Burkholderiales > Oxalobacteraceae > Massilia > Massilia sp. TWP1-3-3. Next base: position 104,369 of record NZ_JAFCWX010000006.1, on the reverse strand, counting down.
GGATCTCGCCCACCATGATGATGTCCGGATCTTGCCGCATCAGCGCCTTGACGCCGTCGGCAAAGGTCAGGTCAATCGACGGCGTGACTTGCATCTGGTTAAAGCTCGGCTCCACCATTTCAATCGGGTCTTCCACCGTGCACACATTCACTTCCGACGTGGCCAAGGCCTTGAGCGTGGTGTACAGCGTGGTAGTCTTGCCCGAACCGGTCGGCCCGGTCACCAGGATGATGCCGTGCGGACGCACCGTCAGGCTGTCCCAGCGCACGGCGTCCTCGGGCGGAAAGCCCAGTTCAGGCAGCGTCTTGACGACCACGTCGGGATCGAAAATACGCATCACCATCTTTTCGCCAAACGCGGTCGGCATGGTCGACAGGCGCAGCTCGACTTCCTGGCCGCCGGAGGTGCGCGTCTTGATGCGCCCGTCCTGCGGGCGGCGCTTTTCAATCACGTCCATGCGCCCGAGCAGTTTGATGCGCGCCGTCATGGCGATCATCACCACCGCCGGCACCTGGTACACCTGGTGCAGCACGCCATCGATGCGAAAGCGGATCGACGCGATTTCGCGCTTGGGTTCCAGGTGAATGTCGGAAGCGCGCTGCTCGAACGCGTATTGCCACAGCCAGTCGACGATGTTGACCACGTGCTGGTCGTTGGCGTCGAGCTTGTTCGATTTGCCCAGTTCAACCAGTTGCTCGAAGTTGTTGCGCAGCGCCAGGTCCTGGCCCTTGGACTTGTTGGCATCCTTGATGGTCTTGGCCAGGCTGAAAAATTGCGAAATATACTGGGCAATGTCGAGCGGGTTGGCCAGCACCAATTCGATGTCGCGGCGCGAAATCTTGGCGATTTCACGGGCCCAGTCGATATTGAACGGCTCGGCCGTGGCCACCACCAATCTGGTCGCGCTCAATTCCACCGGCAAGATGTTAAAGCGCGCCGCGTAGCTGGCCGACATCACGTCGGCAACCTTGGTGAAGTCGATCTTGAGCGGGTCGATGCGGATGAAGGGCAGGTGAACCTTGCCGGCCGCCCACTCGGTCAGCGCGTCAAGCGTCATCAAGCGATTCGGCGGCAATGCCGAGACGATCTTGCAAAGCGCCACAGCCGACAGCGGATGCATCGCCACGGCATTTTTGTGGATCCCCTGCGCGTGCGCGAACTGGGCCTTCACCGTGGCTTTTTCGACAATGCCGTCGGCCAGCAACCAGGTGAAAATGGCTTGCAGGTCGAGCGCCTTGGGCCGGGTCTTGGGCGCCGTTTCTTTATGGTGTTCTGCGTTCAAGTTCGCTCCGGTTGCGTTGCTTATTGCACTGCAGTCTTGATACCCTTGACCCACGATTTGGCCGGCAGCTTGGTGGCGGCCACGATCTGGAGCGCGCGCGCGGTCAGCACGTCAAAGTCGAGGGCAGGGCGGGCCTGGAAGCAGATCGCCACTACATTACCATCATGCACTTCAGGCAGGCAAATGACGTGCGCGAAGGCGAATTTCATGGCCTTGATGTTGCGAGCAAAGCTGGGGTGGTCGCCAAACAGGTTGACCGTCATGATACCGCCCGGCGCCAGGCAGGCGCAGCAGGCGCGGTAGAACTCGGGCGTGTCGAGCACCGGGCCGCGCGCGGTTGCGTCGTACAGGTCGCACTGAAGGACGTCGAACGCGTCGGCATTGGCCGGGTCGTTGACGAAGTCGAGCGCGTCCATTTCAATCACGTTCAGGCGCGCGTCGTTGGGCGGCAGCTTGAACATCGAGGCGCACACCGTCACGACCGCGGCATTGAGTTCAACCGCGGTGACGCTGGCTTCGGGAAACTGGCGGTAGCAAAATTTGGTGAGGGTGGCGGTCCCCAGACCAAGCTGGGCAATGGCGCGCGGCTGTTCGAGAAACAGCATCCAGGCCATCATTTGTTGCGCGTATTCGAGTTCCGGCCAGTCGGGCTTGCGGATGCGCATCGCGCCCTGGACCCATTCCGTGCCGAAATGCAGGTAGCGCACGCCATCCTGTTCAGACAGCGTGACGGGGGCAAATTTGGGTTTGCGCGCGGGACGGCGCGAGGATTCGACTTGTTCGATGGATTTTCGTTTGATGAGCATAAGGGGCCTGGTTCGATCGCCCATTATCTGTTGGTGCCTTACCGTAGTGCAAGCGAAAAAAACCACATCGTCCCCGGGGGCGGACGATGTGGCGGTCGTGCTGGGGCGCGATTTACCTAGCGATCAGTACTGGTCCGGCTCCACCGTCACGCGCAGGCGCACCCGCTCGCCCGGATCGCGCTGCATGAAGCTGGTGTAGCTGCGGCCGCGGTAATCGTACGTGACGTCATAGCCCATGGTGCGCGATTCGTACGCGTCGACCATGCGGCACTGGCGCACCGCCTGCTCTTGCGGATACTGCGACTGCGCGTACTGGCCCTGGTCCACCGGACGGCCCTGGTTGCTGATCCGGTCGCCCGCCACGGCCCCGGCCATGACGCCGACTGCCGTTGCTGCCGCGCGCCCGCTGCCGCCGCCCACCTGGTTGCCGATGATTCCGCCCGCAATCGCACCCAGGATGGCGCCGCCGGCGCTGCGGGGCTGCTGCTGATACTGCGGCTGCGCATACTGGGATTGCCCCTGTACGTATTCGGTGCGGCATTCTTCGCGCGGCTGGCGGATTTGCTCGGTGCGCGGCTGGACGCGCAGGACGCGGCCAAATTCTTCAAACTGGGCGGCGCTGGCGCCCGGCACGGCGGCGGCGCCCAGGGCAGACAGCAAAAGCGTGATAGACAGTTTCATGATTACCTCTAGGTCGTTATTACGTGCAATTTGACAGGCTGGCTTGCGCCATGCTTGTATGGTAATCCGGTCCGCGCCTTTTACGTAAGTCTCGTGGCAACAAGATGTAACAGCAAGTGGCGAGAGCCACGCAGCACCGCACAATCAACGCATGACTTCGCCATGACCCGTAAATTTAGGTAAAACCTTCTGATTATTAACAAATATTGCGTTTGAAATCACATTCGGGTTGATTCAAGTTACACAAAACGTTACCCTTATACGATTAGGGGGTATATTGGCGCGTGGCAACCACCAACAGGCATTCGAGGATAGATAGCGCACCCGATACACCAGGACGACTTGAGGGAATAATGGATTTGTTGATAACAGTGCCGCCCAATCTTGTACAGTCCATCCGTGCTTTCCGAGTTGTGGAATTGCAGGAGGAAGCGGGGCGCCTTGGCCAGCATTTTTTGTATGCCCATTGCGCCAACACGCTGACCAAGCAGCAGGTGTGTGGACGGATCGGCGAAAGCTTTCATTTCCCCAAACCCTGCAGCAAAAATTTTGACGCACTGCGCGAGGTATTAACCGACACGATCAGCAAGGCGGGCCCCCAGCCCGGCTTCATCGTCGTCATCGAGCAACTGCCCAATACCCAGAAATTCGACAAGGAAGCGCGCGAAACCTTGCTCGACGTATTTCGCGACGCGGCCGACTTCTGGGCCGAGAAAAAGGTCCCGTTCCGCGTGTTTTACTCCTTCGAGTAAGGCCGCAGCGGGCTGCTGCACTGCAACATATTTTTCCTGCCTGCTTGGTCCGGCTTCCCGCTCAGGGTACAATGCCGCCTTATGAAAAACATTGTGATCCTCATTTCCGGTCGCGGTAGCAACATGGAAGCGGTCGTGCATGCAGCGCGGGCCGAGCAATGGCCGGCGCGTATTGCGGCTGTCATCAGTAACCGGGCCGATGCCAAGGGGCTGCAATTTGCGCAGTCGCACCACATTCCCACGGTCGTCGTTCCCAACAAGGATTACGCCAGCCGCGAACAGTTCGACGCTGCCTTGCAACAAGTGATCGACGGTTTTGCGCCCGATCTGGTGGTGCTGGCCGGCTTCATGCGCATCCTCACGCCTGCCTTTGTCGACCATTATGACGGGCGGCTGTTGAACATCCATCCGTCCCTGCTGCCGCTGTTTCCCGGGCTGCACACGCACCAGCAGGCAATCGACGCCGGCGAAAAAATTCACGGCGCCACCGTCCATTTCGTGACCGCCGAACTTGATCACGGGCCGGTGGTGGCCCAGGCCAGCGTCGACGTGATGCCGGGCGACACCGAAGACACACTGGCCGCGCGCGTGCTGGTGCAGGAACACCAGCTCTATCCACGCGCGATCCGCCTGTTCATCGAGGACCGGCTCAGTATTGATCAGGGCAAGGTTCGGATCGCCGAGCCACGTCACGAGTCAACAAAATAACCAAGGAATACCATGAGATTGCCACCAGCAATACTCGGCAATACAGAAGAAGTATTGCGCGAGATTTTGCGTTTTTCGGCGCCCGCCGATTCGACCTTGTCGCGTTACTTCAAGGACCACCCGCGCCTGGGCTCGCGTGAGCGCGGCGCCGTTGCCGAAGGCATTTATGCCATCTTGCGCAACAAATCCTTTTTCACCGACTTTGCCGAAGCGGGCCAGAGCCCGACCATGCGCCGCCTCACCATCCTCGGCCTGGCCGAAGCGGTGGGCGCCGACGCGCTGGGCGGCCTGACCGAAGAAGAGACCGCCTTCCTGGAACGCATCAAGGAAATCGACCGGACCCTGATGCCGGCGCAGATGCGCACCAACCTGCCCAAGTGGCTGTTCGACAAATTCGTCGCCCAATATGGTGAAGCGGAAACGCTGGCCCTGGCCGACGCCTTGAACCAGCCCGCGCCGCTCGACCTGCGCGTCAATTCGATCAAGGCCACGCGCGACGAAGTGCAGGCCGGCTTGCTCGAAGCGCCGATCGCGGCGCTGCCGATGCCGTATGCGCCGCTCGGCCTGCGCGTGCTGAAAAAGCCGTCGCTGCAAAACCTGCCGCTGTTCAAAAGCGGCGCAATCGAAGTGCAGGACGAGGGCAGCCAGGTACTGTCGCAGATCGTCGGCGCCAAGCGCGGCGAGATGGTGGTCGACTTTTGCGCCGGTGCCGGCGGCAAGACGCTGGCGCTGGGCGCGCTGATGCGCAACACGGGCCGCCTGTACGCCTTTGACATTTCCGAAAAGCGTCTCGCCAAGCTCAAGCCGCGCCTGGCGCGCAGCGGCCTGTCGAATGTGCATCCGGTGCAGATTGCGCACGAGCGCGATGCCAAGATCAAGCGCCTGGCCGGCAAGATCGACCGGGTGTTGGTCGATGCACCGTGCAGTGGCCTGGGCACCTTGCGCCGCAATCCTGACGTCAAGTGGCGCCAGAAGGTGGAGGCCGTGGCCGAAATGCAAGTCAAGCAAGCGTCGATCCTGGACGGCGCGGCGCGCCTGCTCAAGGGCGGCGGGCGCCTGGTCTACGCGACGTGCAGCTTGCTCAACGAAGAAAATGATTTCATCGTCGAACAATTCCTCGCCGCGCACCCGGAGTTCGACCTGGTTCCGATGAGCCAGGTATTGGCCGAGCAAAAGATCGACCTGGAAATGGGCGACTATCTCAAGCTGCTGCCGCACAAGCATCATACCGACGGTTTCTTTGCCGCCGTCATGCAGCGCAAACCGATCGAAAAGAAAGCGCCGCGCGAACAGCCGCTTGACGACGCCGACGCCGACGCCAACCCTGACGCCGACGCTGCGCAATAAAGCGCAGCGAGCCTATGCCACTACATAACCTGCTGACCGACCTGTTTGGCGACATCCACAAGCCAGAGATCGTCTGGCAGGCGGGCATCATTGTTGTGTGTGTGGCGCTCGGCTGGTTGCTCGAGCGCCTGTTGCGCGTCAACGGCAACGGCGCGCTGCGCGTGGGCGCGACCAATTTCCGCGATGTACTCACGCCCGCATTGATTGCGGCGCTGATTGCCATTTCTAAACTTGTCGCCAAAGCGTACCTGGGCAACGTCAATCTGTTGAAGGTGGCGCTGCCGGTGTTCGGTTCGCTGGCCCTGATCCGCCTGGCGTTCTACTTGCTGCGCGGCGCCGTCGCGCGCCGCGGAACGGTGGGCGCGACCCTCGTGACGTTCGAAAAAATCTTTTCGCTGCTGGTCTGGCTCGGGGTTGCCCTGTACCTGACCGGGCTGTGGGGCGATGTGTTCCTGTTCCTGGACACAACCACGCTGCCGCTAGGCAAAAATCACGTCGCGCTATCGACCATCTTGCAGGCCGCGGTGTCGGTCGTCATCTTGCTGATGCTGGCCATGTGGGCCGGCGCCCTGATGGAAGAGCGTCTGATGGGCGTGGCAGGACTGCACAGTTCGCTGCGGGTCGTGATTGCGCGCATGAGCCGCGCGCTCCTGATCCTGGTGGCGGTGCTGGTCAGCCTGTCGCTGGTGGGCATCGACCTGACCGTGCTGTCGGTGTTCGGCGGCGCGCTGGGCGTGGGCCTGGGGCTGGGCATGCAAAAGATCGCCAGCAATTATGTGTCCGGTTTCGTGATTCTGATCGAGCGCAGCCTGGCCATTGGCGACATGATCACGGTCGACAAGTATTCCGGCAGAGTTACCCAGATCAATACCCGCTACACCATCTTGCAAGGCCTCGATGGCGTGGACACGGTGCTGCCCAACGAAATGCTCATTTCCGGTCCCGTGCAAAACCAATCGTTGTCCAATCCTAACGTGCAGGTGGCGACACAATTGACAGTGTCGTACGATAATGATCTGGACGCCGTGATCGCCTTGCTCGAAGCGGTGCCGCGCAATTTGCCGCGCGTGCTGGCCGATCCCGGGCCGGGTGTCGCGCTCAAGAAGTTCGGTGCCGACGGTTATGAACTCGAGCTTGGATTCTGGATCGCCGATCCGCAAAACGGTCGTGGCGGCGTGGTGTCCGAAGTGAACAAAGGCATATACGCGCTGGTGCGTGATGGAAAAATCAAGCTTGCATATCCGTCACGCGACATGCGTGAACTGGACGCGCAAATGCTGGCTGTATTGACTGGGATGACCCGTTCATAAATTGAAATCATTCGTTACCAGCGTGCCGTGCGGCACTTGTTCGACGTAAAATAGGTGTATTCCTCAGTTCTTGTGCAGGCTGGCGCGAGCGCCACTATTTTGGAGCAGTAATGGATTTGTTAAGTATGGTTTTCGATTTCCTGGTGCACGGTATTGTTGGATTGTCGGGATGGCAAGTCGTGATCTACACCCTGGTGGTGACCCACATCACCATCGCCAGCGTGACCATTTATTTGCATCGCCATCAGGCGCACCGCGCGCTTGACCTGCACGCGCTGCCGAGCCATTTTTTCAGGTTCTGGCTGTGGTTCACCACCGGCCAGGTGACCAAGGAATGGGCCGCCATTCACCGCAAGCATCACGCCAAGTGCGACACCGAAGAAGATCCGCACAGCCCGGTTACTCGCGGCATCCGCAAGGTGCTGTTTGAAGGCGCCGAGCTGTATCGCATCGAGTCCAAGAACCTGGAAACCATCAAGAAGTATGGCTCGGGCACGCCGGACGACTGGATCGAACGCAACGTCTACACGCGTTTTAGCTGGCAGGGTATCGTGCTGCTGTTTATCGTCAATTTTGCGTTGTTTGGCGTCATCGGCATCACCATCTGGGCAATCCAGATGGCGTGGATTCCGATCACTGCGGCGGGCATCATCAACGGCATTGGTCACTATTGGGGCTACCGCAATTACGATTGCGCTGATGCAGCGACCAACATCATTCCTTTCGGTATTTTGATCGGCGGCGAAGAGTTGCATAACAATCACCATACCTTTGCCACGTCGGCCAAGCTGTCGTCCAAATGGTACGAATTCGACATTGGCTATTTTTACATCCGCGTGCTTGAAGTGATGGGCCTGGCCAAGGTCAAGAAGCTCGCGCCCAAGCCGGCTTTCGACCAGGGCAAGGTGGTGGCCGACTTCGATACCTTGCAGTCCGTGATCGCCAATCGCTACGATGTGATGGCCAAGTATGCCAAGTCGCTCAAGGCGGCCTGGCGCGAAGAAGCGGCGCACCTGAAAACCAAGGCCGAGCTGGAGGCACGCTTTTTAAAGTCGTCGCGCAAGCTGTTGCAGCGCGAACCGGCCAAGCTGGAAGCGTCGCACAAGCAACAATTAGTTGAGCTATTTCAGCATAGCAAAGCGCTGCAGACCATGCATGAAATGCGTGTGGAGCTCGGCGCTATCTGGGAGCGCTCGCACTTTACGCGCGACCAGTTGCTGCAGCAGTTGCAGGACTGGTGCAACCGCGCCGAGGCATCGGGCATCAAGTCGCTGGAAGAGTTCTCGATGCGCTTGCGCAGCTACGCATAACGCGCCAGCGGCGCACCTTACTTCGCTAACACGGCTCCTTCGGGAGCCGCTTTTTTTTCAGCGGTTTCAGTGGTGTTTCAGCGCAACGCACCCATCGCGCGGGCAAAATACACGGTGGGCTGGCCTTGCCGGATGGTGTAGAGCTGCGCGGGACGGTTGCTGGCGTGGCGCTGCTTGCCGGGAATCTCTTCCAGGAAGTCGCCATCCATGATGCGTTTTCGAAACGCGCTCTTGTCGACCTTGCGGCCCAATACTGTCTCGTACACGTGCTGCAGATCGGACAGCGTGAATTCAGGCGCCAGCAAGTGCACCGGCAGCGACGTGTATTCCACCTTGTTGCGCAGGCGTAGCAGTGCCGTGTTGAAAATCTGCGCGTGGTCGAACGCGAGGTCGAGCCGCTCGGCCAGGCCGTCGACCGGATGCCACGAGGCCGCGTCGCTGCCGCCGCCGTGGGCCAGGCTCACGCCATTCGCATCGATCAGCGCAAAGTAGGCAAACGTGGCCGACCAGCCGCGCGGGTCGCGCGTGGCGCTGCCAAAGCCTTGCAATTGCTCCAGATAGGGCGCGTCGACGCCGGTCTTTTCGCGCAGTTTGCGCAAGGCCGTCGCGTCCAGGTCGGCGTCGCGCCGGATGTCGATAAAGCCGCCGGGCAGCGCCCATTTCCCCTTGCAAGGGTGCTCGCCGCGCTTGACCAGCAGCACTTGCAGCGCTTGCTCGCGCAGCGTGAAAATGACCAGGTCAACGCTGGTGAGCGGTACGTCGAATGCGTGAATATCGTATGTTTGAAGAAATTCTTGTTCCGTCATTTTAGTGGGCGACATGCTTTTCCTCTCGATGCAAGGGCAGATTGTACGGCGTCAAGGCGGTTGGTGGCAAACGAAAAATAAGTTAGTTGCAGTAAATAATTAAGTTGGCTATGATGAACTTATCGGCCTCGGCCTGTTATTTTCTGAAAGTACCACTATGAATGCGACCCTGCCCGTGAACAAGCTGACGCCGGGCGTCTTCACAATTGAACACTTTTTCAGCCCCGAGGAATGCGCGCGCTATATTGCGCTGGGTGACGACATTGGTTATGTTGAGTCTGAAGTGAACTTTTCCACCGGGTCGCGCCGCGCCGCAGAAATTCGCAACAATGACCGGGTCATTTTCGACGATGCAACGCTCGCCGCGACACTGTTCGAACGTGCCCGGCACATGCTGCCGGCTGAGGTTTCGGGCTGGCAGCTTTCCGGCTTCAATGAGCGGCTGCGTTTCTACCGCTACACGCCGCAACAGTATTTCAAGTGGCACAGGGACGGCTCTTTCGCCAAAGGGCCGGATGAAGAGAGCATGTTGACGTTTATGATCTACCTCAATGACGGCTTTGATGGCGGCGCGACCGAATTCAAGGTGGAAGTGATCCAGCCGCGCACGGGAATGGCGCTGGTGTTTCCGCACCGTGCGACGCACCAGGGGGCCGAATTGCTGCGCGGGGTCAAGTACGTGCTGCGCACCGATGTGATGTACAAGAACGTCAACGGCGTGGCGTGATTCCGGAAAGCCTGTGGGATGATTGCAACATGAAAATTACTTCCATCCTTTTCGTGTGCATGGCGAACTACTGTCGCTCCCCCACGGCCGAGGGCGTTTTCCGCGCCCGCGCCCACGCAGCGGGGCTGGCCGACCGGCTGCAGATCGATTCGGCAGGCACCCATAACTATCGCATCGGATGCGAGCCTGACCCGCGCTCGGCCGCTTGTGCGGCCAAGCGCGGCTACGACCTGTCGGGCTTGCGCGCGCGCCAGGTTGTGGCGAGCGACTTTGCCGAGTTCGACCATATTTACGCCATGGATAACGAGAACCTGTCCGCGCTCACGCGCGCCTGTCCGCCCGAGCATCGCCACAAGCTGGGCTTGTTCATGCAGTACGCCAGGCATGCCGATTCGGACATCGTGCCCGATCCCTACCAGGGCGAGGACGATGGCTTTGACCTGGTCCTGGGCTACATTGAAGACGCTTCCGACGGCTTGATCGAGCACTTGCGCCGACACGGATAGATCACACAGCAGGGCACACAACAAAGCACACAACACGGCCCATAACAAAAGAGCCGCGCACTTGCGTGGGCGGCTCTTTTGGTACTGAAATGGGGATCCGGATTACTTGATCTTTGTTTCTTTGTACATGACGTGCTTGCGTGCCTTGGGATCGAACTTCATGATCTCCATTTTTGCAGGCATCGTGCGCTTGTTCTTGTCGGTGGTGTAGAAGTGACCCGTACCTGCAGTCGATTCCAGCTTGATTTTGTCGCGGCCAGTTTTTGCCATGATAGCTCCCTAATTAAACTTTAACGCCACGGGCACGCATGTCGACCAAGACGGCATCGATGCCGACTTTGTCAATGACGCGCAGACCGGCGTTGGACAAGCGCAGGGAGACCCAGCGATTTTCCGATTCGACGAAAATACGGCGATTTTGCAGGTTAGGCAAAAAACGACGCTTCGTTTTGTTGTTAGCGTGGGAGACGTTGTTACCAACCATCGGGCCCTTGCCAGTTACTACGCAAACACGTGCCATAGCGCACTCCTAAAATAAATCCAAACTTGGAAAAGAAAGAGTATAGCGTGAAAAGCGCTAGAGAATCAACGACTTGTGAAAAACAATTGTGTCTTCTAAGATTATTAAACTTAACAATGTGCGACACATTGCAACGTTCGTGGGGCTGGGCAAGAATCCATCTACAATCTGGTCTGTCAAATACCAATAAAACAGGAGTTGCGCATGGAGCCGTGGTTTCAAGAATGCTGGATGACCGTGCAGGAAGAATTTTCCGATTTGGGCGATGCCTCGGACATTACCCGGGTGGTTGTGCGCCTGACGGTGGCGATCGTGCTGGGCGCGATGCTCGGCTACGAGCGCGAATCGGTGGGCGCCTCGGCCGGCCTGCGCACGCACATGCTGGTCTCGCTCGGCTCTGCCTTGTTCGTGCTGATTCCCTTGCAGGCGGGCATGCCTTTGATGGATGCGTCGCGTGTGCTGCAAGGCGTGACCGCCGGCGTCGGCTTTCTGGGCGCGGGCGCCATATTGAAGTCGGAGAACGAAAAACAGGTGACCGGGCTGACCACGGCGGCCGGGGTGTGGCTGACAGCTGCGATCGGGGTCGCGGCGGGCATGGGACGCGAGGGGACGGCCGTGCTAAGCGCCGTGTTTGCGCTGGCGATCCTGTCGCTTCTCAAGTTCAAGAGCCGGCGCGCGCGCCTGAAGGAGCTACGGGAATAGCGCTTGGCAGCGTCATGGATGGTTGAACATGACGAACGCCCGGGAACGGCGCAGCGCCGACGAACTACAGTTGGCCGTGCTCGGCAAAGGAGTGAACGCTCGCCTCGGCCACGACAAAATGGTCCAGCACGCGTACATCGACCAGCGCCAGCGCCTGCGTCAGCGCGCGCGTGAGCAGCAGGTCGGCCTCGCTCGGCTCGGCGACCCCGGACGGATGATTGTGCGCCAGCAGCACGCTGGCCGCATTGTGAACGAGAGCCGCCTTTACCACCTCGCGCGGATAGACGCTGGTGTGCGTGAGCGTGCCGCGGAACATTTCTTCGCTGGCAATCAAGCGGTTTTTTACATCCAGGAACAACACGACGAAGGATTCATGCGCCTGACGCCCCAGTTGCAGGCGCAGGTAAAGCCGCACCGCGTCGGGCGAGGACAGGGTGGTGCCGTCGCGCAGCTGCTCGCCGATGGCGCGCCGCGCCAGTTCCATGATGGCTTGCAACTGAGCGGACTTGGCGGGACCCAGACCGTGCACCGCCGACAGCTGCCCGGCGCCGGCGCCAAGCAAGGCGTGCAGGGAGCCGAAGGTGGCGATCAGGTCGCGCCCCAGTTCGACCGCGCTTTTGCCGCGCACGCCCACGCGCAAGAACAGCGCCAGCAGTTCAGGGTCCGACAACGCCTTGGCGCCTTCGCGGTTCATGCGTTCGCGCGGACGCTGCTGTTCCGGCCAGTCGCTGATGCTTCCCATCCACATTCTCCACCGGTCTACGGCGCCCGATTGCAACCGTGTTATTTGGACCGCTGAGGCAGGCTGGAGTTCGCGGCGCCGTCAAGCCTGGTAATTGGCATTGATAAAAAGCAGTGCCAGCGGGACGGTGGCGATGGCGACCAAGATCGGCGCCATCGCCAACAGGCGCACCAGGATGCCCGCTTCGGGATAGGTCGTTATCGTTTCCCGGTAGCCTTTCCAGCCGAAGAAAATCGATACCGGCAACAGCACCAGCAGCGGCACCACCAGCCAGGCAGTCAGAAACATCAGAAAAGAACAGAACAGCGAGAGTATGGCAAAGCCCATGATGGCGGCACCTGAAATGGGGAAACATGTAGCATACGGCAAAGTTGACCGAATGGAACTATTAATGTGCTCATCGTGGGGTCGGAATGCACCAGCCTGACGCGGTACAATATCGCTTTCCCAGCTCTAGCGAACATCATGTCCAATGCCACTCCCCTGGTCGTCACCCCGTCGGCCTACCTGACCCTGCATTACCGGCTTGCCAGCGCGCAGGGCACCGACCTCATCACGACCTTCGGCGGCAACCCGGCCACGCTGATGCTGGGCCAGGGACAGCTCGCGCCGTTCCTCGAAGACGCCTTGCTGGGCCTGGAAGAGGGCGCGCACAAGGTGTTCGAGCTCGCTCCCGGACAAGCTTTCGGCGAGCGCAACAACGAGCTGGTGCGCGACGTCTCGCGCGCCACGCTCGACGAAAACTCGGCGCCGGGCGCCGACTACCGCATCGGCGACCTGGTCGACTTTGCAGCGCCCGGCGGCGGTCGCTTTGCCGGCATCCTGCGCGAACTGCGCGAGGACGGCGCCACCTTCGACTTCAACCATCCGCTGGCCGGCCAGTCGCTGACATTCGAAGTCAAACTGATTTCGGTGCTGTAACAAGTGACAAGTAACAAGTAACGTGAGGGAAACATAATGACCAGTGAAATTCTCCTGGCCCAGCCGCGCGGCTTTTGCGCCGGGGTCGACCGTGCCATTGAAATCGTCGAGCGCGCGCTGCAGCAGTTTGGCGCGCCTATTTATGTGCGCCACGAAATCGTGCACAACGCCTATGTGGTGGACGACTTGCGCAACAAGGGCGCGATCTTTATCGAAGACCTGGACGACGTCCCGGCCGGCAATACGCTGGTGTTTTCCGCGCACGGCGTCTCGAAAGCGGTGCGGGCCGAGGCCGAAGCGCGCGGCCTGACCATTTTCGACGCCACCTGTCCCCTGGTCACCAAGGTGCATGCGGAAGTGGCCAAGATGCGCCGCCAGGGCTGCGAAATCATCATGATCGGCCACGACGGCCATCCGGAAGTGGAAGGCACGATGGGCCAAACCAATGAAGGCATGTACCTGGTTGAAACCGTGGCCGACGTGGCCGCCCTGGCCGTGACGAGCCCGGACAATCTGGCGTTTGTGTCGCAGACCACCTTGTCGGTGGACGACACGGCCGACATCATTGCCGCCATCAAGCAAAAATATCCAAACGTGATCGAGCCTAAAAAAGGCGATATCTGCTACGCCACCACTAACCGCCAGGAAGCAGTCAAATTCATGGCGCCGCAGGTGGACGTGGTGATCGTGGTTGGCAGCCCCAACAGTTCGAATTCGAACCGGCTGCGCGAGGTGGCTGAAAAGAAAGGTACGCCCGCCTACATGGTCGACAACGCCTCGCAAATCGATCCGCAATGGCTCGTTGGCAAGCTGCGGATCGGCGTCACGGCTGGTGCTTCTGCGCCTGAAGTGCTGGTGCAGGCCGTCATCGACCGGCTCAAGGAACTCGGTGCGCGCAGCGTGCGCGCGCTCGATGGCGTGGAGGAACATGTGACGTTCCCGCTGCCCAAAGGCTTGGTCGGGGCAGCTTAAGCCAAAAAAACCGTGCTTGGCGAAATAATATTTGGAACACGTGTTATTTTCCGATATTAGTTTTTATCATTCCTCGCTATCATGACGACGCTCGGAATTTTTGTCGCTGGAGGCAAGTAAATACGCCTCGTGCGGTGCGCGGTTACATTGGAACCATGAAACAAGGAGCGGCACCTCGGGGGTTTCCCCGGGTGCCGTTTTTGTTACAACGATTTAAAAGAGGCGCTTAAACATGGATACATTCATCCAACAGATTATCAACGGTCTTGTGCTCGGCAGCATGTATGCCCTGGTCGCCCTCGGCTACACCATGGTGTACGGCGTATTGAACCTGATTAACTTCGCGCACGGCGACGTGTTGATGATCGGCGCCATGGTCGGCCTGTCGATCCTCAAGGGACTCTCCATTGTCGCGCCTGGTTTGCCCGGCTTTGCGATGTTGGGCATTGCCATTGCCGGCGCCATTCCCGTGTGCATGCTGGTGAACGTCATCATTGAACGGGTCGCTTACCGCCGCTTGCGCAACGCGCCGCGCCTGGCGCCCCTGATTACGGCGATTGGCGTCTCTTACCTGTTGACTACGTTTGCGATGATGATCTGGGGCCGCAGCCCGCTGTCGTTCCCGCAACTGCTCTCGTCCGAGCCGATCAATATCGGCGGCGCCGTCATTTCGCAAACCCAGGTCGTGCTGCTGGCGCTGGCCGTGATGGCGATGGCCGCGCTGGTGGTGCTGGTTGAAAAAACCAAGATGGGCCGCGCGATGCGCGCCACCGCCGAAAACCCGCGCGTTGCCGGCCTGATGGGCGTGGACTCGAACAAGGTCATCGTAGCAACCTTTGCCATCGGTGCGGCGCTGGCCGCCATCGCCGGCGTGATGTGGGGCGCCAATTATTCATCGATCCAGTTTGCGATGGGTTTCCTGCCCGGCTTGAAGGCTTTCTGCGCCGCCGTGCTGGGCGGTATCGGCAATATCTACGGCGCCATGATCGGCGGCATTTTGCTGGGTTTGATCGAAGCGCTGGGCGCCGGCTACATCGGCGACCTGACGGGCGGCTTTCTGGGCAGCCACTACCAGGACATCTTTGCGTTTGTGGTGCTCATCCTGGTGCTGACGGTGCGTCCCTCCGGCATCATGGGCGAACGCGTCGCCGACCGCGCCTGACCGACAACCGATAAAGGATCACCATGGCACTTCTCACTTTTGACGTTGAGCACAACAAGAAAAAAGCATTTGCCAGCATGGGCGTGGTGCTGCTCCTGCTGCTGATTTTCCCCTTCGTTGCCCAAAATTTTGGCAACTCGTGGGTGCGCATCATCGACATGGCGCTGCTGTACATCATGCTGGCGCTGGGCTTGAACATCGTGGTTGGCTTTGCCGGCTTGCTGGACCTGGGCTACATCGCGTTTTTTGCGATCGGTGCTTACCTGGCCGCGCTGCTGGCGTCACCCCATTTTGCGGTGTTGCTAACGTCGGTGGCCGACGAGTATCCGCGCTTGAGCGAGTGGCTGCTGGGCAGCGGCCTCATTTCCAAGGATGTGCAGGATAACGGCATTCACCTGTCGGTCTGGCTGATCGTGCCGCTAGCCGCGCTGGTGGCGGGCTTTTTCGGCGCCTTGCTGGGCGCGCCTACGCTGAAACTGCGGGGCGACTACTTGGCCATCGTCACGCTCGGCTTTGGCGAAATTATCCGCATTTTCATGAACAACCTGAATGCGCCCATCAATTTTTCCAACGGCCCGCAAGGCATTAACATGATCGACCCGGTTTCGATCGCCGGCGTTTCGCTGGCGGGCGAAGCCGGTTCCAAGGCCACCGTCATGCTGGGCAGCTACGCCATGCCCTCGGTGAATGCTTATTACTTCTTGTTCCTGTTCCTGTGCATCGCCATCGTGTTCGTCACCTCGCGCCTGCAGCATTCGCGCCTTGGCCGGGCCTGGGTCGCGATTCGCGAAGATGAAATCGCCGCCAAGGCCATGGGCATCAACACGCGCAACATCAAGCTGCTCGCGTTCACCATGGGCGCGTCCTTCGGTGGCGTGGCCGGCGCGATGTTTGCGTCGTTCCAGGGTTTTGTGTCGCCTGAATCGTTTGCGCTGACCGAATCGATCGCCGTGCTGGCGATGGTGGTGCTGGGCGGTATTGGCCACGTGCCGGGCGTGATCCTGGGCGGCGTGCTGCTGGCTGCCTTGCCGGAAGTGCTGCGTCACACGGTCGAGCCGTTCCAGATGCTGGTGTTCGGCAAGGTCTTGGTGGAAGCGGAAGTGTTGCGCCAGCTGCTGTACGGCCTGGCGATGGTGCTGATCATGCTGTATCGCCCGGCCGGCCTGTGGCCCTCGCCCAAGCATGAAGACCGTCCGGACGCGGCCGAGACCAACAAGCAAGACGCCTTTCCGGCTGCGTGAGGAAGATGACGATGAGCCAACAGACTATCCTTAAAATCGAAGGCGTGAACAAGCGCTTTGGCGGCTTGCAGGCGCTGACCAATGTCGGCATCGAGATCCAGCAAGGCCAGATCTATGGCCTGATCGGCCCCAACGGCGCCGGCAAGACCACGTTTTTCAATGTCATTACGGGACTGTACCAGCCGGATACGGGCGGGTTTTTCCTGGCCGGCAAACCGTATTCGCCGTCGGCGCCGCACACCGTGGCCAAGGCCGGGATTGCCCGCACCTTCCAGAACATCCGCCTGTTTGGCGAAATGACGGCGCTGGAAAACGTCATGGTCGGTTGCCACGTGCGCACGCATCAGGGCGTGTTCGGCGCCGTATTTCGCCTGCCGGCGGCGCGCCGCGAAGAAGCGATGATCCGCGAGCGCGCGCAAGCGCTGCTCGACTTTGTCGGCATTGGCGCGTTCGCCAAGCGCACCTCCAAATTCTTGTCGTACGGCGACCAGCGGCGCCTGGAAATTGCACGCGCGCTGGCCACCGATCCGGTGCTGCTGGCGCTCGACGAGCCGGCCGCAGGCATGAACGCGACGGAAAAGCTGGCCTTGCGCGAGTTGCTGGTGAAAATCAAGGAAGAGGGCAAGACGATCTTGCTCATCGAGCACGACGTCAAGCTGATGATGGGTTTGTGCGACCGCATCACGGTGCTGGAGTATGGCAAGGTGATTGCAGAAGGTTTGCCTGCCGAGATACAAAAAAATCCGGCCGTGATTGAAGCCTATCTGGGAGGTGGCCACTAATGAGCGAAACTATGCTGAAGATCCAGGGTCTGAAGGTTGCCTACGGCGGCATCAAAGCTGTCAAGGGGATCGACCTGGAAGTGAACAAGGGCGAACTGGTTACGCTGATCGGGGCCAATGGCGCGGGCAAGACCACGACCTTGAAGGCGATCACCGGTACCTTGCCGCCATGCTCGGTGGAAGGGGTGATTAGCTACAAGGGCGTGTCGCTCAAGGATGCCAAGTCGTTCCATTTGGTTGAGAAAAAGTTGGCCATGGTGCCGGAAGGGCGGGGCGTCTTTACCCGCATGTCGATTGAAGAAAACCTGTTGATGGGCGCTTACACGCGCAACGACAAGGCGGGCATTGCGCTGGATGTGGAGAAGTGGTTCACGGTGTTCCCGCGGCTAAAGGAACGGGCGTCGGCAATGGCCGGTACCTTGTCGGGCGGCGAACAGCAGATGCTGGCGATGGCGCGCGCGCTGATGAGTCACCCTGACTTGCTGCTGCTTGACGAGCCGTCGATGGGGCTCTCGCCTATCATGGTGGAAAAGATTTTTGAGGTGATTCGCGATGTGTCGAAGCAGGGGATTACGATCCTGCTGGTCGAGCAGAACGCGAAGCTGGCGCTGCAGGCGGCGCACCGCGGGTATGTGATGGATTCGGGCGCCGTGATCATGAGCGGGAATGCGGACGACATGCTGCATGATCCGCGGGTAAAGGCGGCGTATCTGGGCGAAGAGGCCGGGTAGCAGCGATAGCTCACATCGTCCTCGCGGATGCGGGGACCCATACAACAGTTGCTCAGTTGAACCGTTCCATGGGCCCCCGCGTTCGCGAGGACGATGTTGCTCTGCTGTACCGTCACCGTGATTGCGACAGCATCGTGAGCCAGATGTAACTTTGCGGCTTACGCTTTTGCCAGAGTCGTCCACGCGGGAACGATCCGCTGCTTGATGACGCAGACGTAAAAAAACCCGCCTCGGCGGGTTTTTCATTCAGCAACCAGGAATTACTTCTTGGCTTTTTGCACGGCATTCTGTGCAGCCTGGGTGAACTGGCTGACAGCCGTGTTCACGTTGGTTTCCATGGCTTCAACAGCTTGCTTGGCCGTCTTGGTGATTTGCTCGTAACCAGCGTTGGCATTGCCCAGGCTCGACTTGAAGGCAGCAACAACGTTCTCCGAACCGGCAGGCGCGTTCTTGGTCACTTCGTCAACCAAGGTGATGACCTTGCGGTTGGTTTCAGCAATTTGCAGCTCGGCTGCTTTGGTGAACTCAGCCTGGGTGCCGGCGGCAATCGCTGCAACCTGGCGGCTGTACGACATCGCTTTTTCAGCGTTTGGCTGGGCTTGTGCGGCGCTCAGCGAGAAGAATTCCTGTGGATCCTTAGCCGACAGCAACTGACGGGCGGCGGCCGACGACTCTTCCAGCGATGCCTTGGCAGCAGTCATGTTCAGTTCGATCAGCTTTTCCATGCCTTCGAATGCCTTCGAGGTCAGCGAGGAGAAAATGGCGAATTGCGATTCGAAATTGGCTTTGGTGGCGTTCGAAAACTGCTCTGGGATTGCAAACATAGAATTCTCCGGTATTGTATAAATGAATGGGTGCTGCTTAGAACTAATGAAGCAGGTAGATCCTAAACTTTCAGGCTGACGGTGTATTGTGCAGCGCAACAAGTTCTATTTTACTCAGATCTGGTGATGAGTCAAGCGCTTTTTGTGCGGTGCACCAAAATCAATTCTCACCAACTGTCAGCGCATTTTGCCATGCCATGACGAGGCCGCTGCAACAGTGCTTTCCATAGGAGAACAAGGGTCCAGGGCACGTCCCCAACAGGGGCGTGCTAGACTCGTCACGCCATGTTGATGAGCTTGTGATCTGGCGCAATATCACATGTGTGACCAACTAAACTATTGATTAATGTCAAAGAACACTGAAAAAAATGTTGCAACGCGACAATCCGGAGCGCGCTTGAGTCCGATACCGGTATTTTTCGTGTTCTTGTGGAGTACCGGTTTCATCGTTGCCAAGTTCGGCCTGCCATTCGCGCCCCCGCTCACCTTCCTGCTGCTGCGCTGCGCCTGCGTGCTGCTGGTGCTGGTACCGCTGGTCGGGGCGGTCAGGGCGCCATGGCCGACGGGAAGTATCGGCCATATCGCCGTGGCCGGCTTGCTGCTGCAGGCGGGCTACCTGGGTGGCGTCTGGTGCGCCATCAAGCTGGGCATGCCCGCCGGCGTCACGGCCCTGATCGTCGGCATGCAGCCCATCCTGACGGCTGCGGCCGCTCCGCTGATCGGCGAATCGGTGCGTCCGCGCCAGTGGCTTGGGCTTCTGTTGGGCCTGGCTGGCGTGGCGCTGGTGGTGTATGCCAAAATGTCGCTGGTCGGCCTGTCGCCGCTGGCAGTCGGCTACTGTGTGCTGGCGTTGCTGTCGATTACGGCGGGCACCATGTACCAGCGCCGCTTTTGCCCGCGCTTTGACCTGCGCACCGGTACCGTGATCCAGTTCGGCGCGACCGTGGCCTTGCTGCTCCCGCTGGCCATCGTGTTTGAAGGCTTCTCGCCCGGCTTGGCGACTGTGCAATGGACGCCAAGCTTCATCGGCGCTTTGCTGTGGTCGGTCTTTGCGCTGTCCATCGGCGCCATTTTCCTGCTGTTCACCCTGCTGCAGCGCAATGACGCGACTGTGGTGACCAGCTTGCTTTACCTGACGCCGCCCACCACCGCCGTGATGGCGTGGATCATGTTCGGCGAGGCGTTCAGCCTGCTGGGCGTGGCGGGCATGGCGGTCGCCATTGTCGGCGTTGTGTGTGTCGTTAAAAAATAGGAGCAGTCATGTTTGTCAGCCAGCAGCAAGAGCAGCAACAACAGCAACAGCGGCAGGACGCTGTCGATGCCGCCATCACCAGCCGCCACGCGATTCGGGCTTTTTTGCCAGACCCGATTGCGCGGGCCGACATCGAGCGCCTGCTTGAAGTGGCCGCGCGCGCGCCGTCCGGCACCAACACCCAGCCCTGGAAAGTCTATGTGCTGACCGGCGACAGCAAGACGCGCCTGTCGGACGCCATTCTCGCCGCCCACCAGGACCCAACGCTCAGCGCCCAGCACAGCGAGGAATACGCTTACTATCCGCGCGAATGGGTCTCGCCCTACGTTGACCGCCGGCGCAAGGTCGGCTGGGACCTGTACGCCTTGCTTGGCCTGACGCGCGACAACAAGGCTGGCATGGCGGCCCAGCATGGCCGCAACTACCGCTTTTTCGACGCGCCCGTCGGCTTCATCTTCACCATCGACCGGGTGATGGAGCAGGGCTCATGGCTCGACTATGGGATGTTCTTGCAAAGCATAATGATTGCTGCGCGAGGCCGCGGGCTGGACACGTGTCCGCAGGCGGCGTTTACGCAATACCACAAGATTATCGAGCAACACCTGGCGCTGCCGCCCGGCGAAATGGTGGTGTGCGGCATGGCGCTCGGCTACGCCGACCCCGACAAAATTGAGAATACCCTGGTCACCGCACGGGAGCCGGTCTCAGGCTTCGCTCGATATTTTGATTGAGGGTACACTGTTACATCGCAATAACTGCTCGCCCGAAATAGCGTAGCAGCCAGTGCACAACAGGCGCTACGTCGAGGCTGAATTCGCTTGCCATCGACGTCCGCTTTGTTACACTGCAACAAGATGCAGATGTCTGCGGTAAAGGATTTCCAGATGTATAAATTTGTCTTCAGTGCCCTCGTATCAGTCCTGCTTGTTGCCACGCCAGCCGACGCCGCGCGCGCCGATCACCGGGCCAAGGTCACCAAGGTCACCAAGGCCGGCAAAGCCGGCAAAGCCACCAGCGCCAACAAGGTCCGCGTTGGTGGTAAGGCGAGCGGCAAGCGCCGTGCCGGTCGGGCCGATGCCGTGCCACACAATAACTATGTCAGCCGCAGCGTTGTCGTCAGGGGCAAGCGCAAGCTGGTCTATGAGCGCATCGTCACCGCGCGCAACATCGCACCGGTGGTCGCGATGAGTGCGGGCGATCGCGCCGGCCTGAACCTGACGCGCGATGCGCTCGATCTGGCGTCGAGCGTGGCGCTGGTGCTCGACCAGAGCACCTCGGAAGTACTGTTCGAGAAAAATTCGAATGTCGCCTTGCCGATCGCCTCCATCACCAAGCTGATGACCGGCCTGATCGTGGTCGAAGCCAAGCAGGACATGGAGCAAGTGCTCACCGTCACCGACGACGATGTCGACCACGAAAAATTCACCCGCTCGCGCCTGCAGGTGGGTTCGCAAATGACGCGCAGCAGCCTGCTGCATATCGCGCTGATGAGTTCGGAGAACCGCGCCGCGGCAGCCTTGGGACGCAACTATCCGGGCGGCGTGGCCGGCTTTGTCGAAGCGATGAACGCCAAGGCGCGCGAACTGGGCATGATCCATACGCGCTATGTCGATTCGAGTGGTCTGTCGAGCCGTAACGTGTCCAGCGCGCGCGACCTGGCCAAGCTGGTTGCGTTTGCCTACCACCAGCCGCTGTTGCGCCAGTTCTCGACCGATCCGCAGTCGCAGGTCGATGCGGGTGGACGTATCATGCAGTACAACAATACGAACTACCTGGTGAAAAACCCTGACTGGGATATCGGCCTGCAAAAAACCGGCTTCATCAATGAGGCGGGGCGTTGCCTGGTGATGCAAACCATTATTCAGGGCCGCCCGGTGATCATGGTGTTTTTGGATTCCAAGGGCAAGCAGTCACGTACCGCCGACGCCGGCCGCGTCAAGCGCTGGCTCGAAGCGTTCAACAAGCCGCCGGCGCTGACCCAGCCACTGTACACGCAGAGCGACAATACGCTGCCGGTCACGCGGCCGGTCATCACGCGCTCGGCCGCTGTTCAACCGGTAACAGCGCAGCCGGCAATGGCGCCGGCAATGGCGCAACCGGCGACGGCGCAACCGTCCACCATGCGACCGCTCTTTACGCGCCCGACCATCGTGCGCCCGGCCACACCGCAACCGGCGGTGCCGCAACCTGCCAGCAATTCACAGCCCGGTGTAACCCAGGGTGGCTGAAATCTGCTTGGCCGTGCCGACCAGGTCATCCAGCCATTCTTCCTGGAGCCGGTCGGCCGGCGCCGAGATCGACAGGCCGGCCACCAGTTTGCCTGAATCGTCATAGATGCCTGCCGCCATGCAGCGCACGCCCAATTCCAGTTCTTCATTGTCGCGCGCATAGCCGCGCGTGCGTACCAGGCTCAGCTCGCGTTCGAGCTTGGCCAGGTCCGTGATCGAATTCTTGTTGTGTCCGGCAAGGCCGGTGCGCGTGGCGTAAGCGCGGATCGCCTTTGGCTCGTCCACCGACAGGAACAGCTTGCCGGTCGAGGTCAGGTGCAGCGGGCCGCGCCCGCCGATGGCGCGTACCACCTGCATGCCCGAGCGCTCCGAAAAAGCCCGGTCGATGTAGACGATTTCGTCGCCCTGGCGCACCGACAGGTTGATCGTTTGCTGGGTTTTTTTGTGCAGCGAGCGCATGAAGTCGAGCGCCGCTTCGCGCACCGACAGCCGGCTTTTGACCACGTTGCCCAGTTCCAGCAGGCGCATGCCGAGCCGGTAGGTGCCCGGTTCGACGCGATCGACAAAACGGGTGATGACCATGTCGTTGAGGATGCGGTGCGCGGTCGACGGGTGCAAGCCGGACACCTTGGACAATTCCTTCAGACTCACCGGATCGGTGTAGCTGGCCAGCGCGTCGAGCAAGGCCACCATGCGTTCGATGACCTGGATGGATGTTTTCGGGGCTTCGACGGTTTCAATTTTCATAATGTGGTTTGTGCGCTGCAGTATATATGGATCCTTTATACCATAATGTGAAAAGGATTGGCAATTTCCCTGTTGTGGATGACTTTGGGGCAGGGAGGTAAGGCATAATGCGGCATCGAAATTGCAGCGGATGACCACCATGACCCAGCCAGTGAGCGAATTCAAGAGCAAGAGCGGACTCCAGCGTATCCTGCCCGCCATGGGCTATGCCATCGCAGGCTTGAAAGCTGCCTATGAGAATGAGCATGCGTTCCGCCAGGAGTTGGTGCTGTTTGTCATCGGTACCGTGGTGGCGCTGTTGCTGCCAGTGTCGTCATTCCAGAAATTGTTCCTCGTTGGCGTGCTGGTGTTCGTGCTGATCGTCGAACTGTTCAACTCGGCCATTGAAGCGATCGTCGACCGCGTCTCGCTCGAGCGCCATCCCTTGTCCAAGAACGCCAAGGACATGGGCAGCGCGGCCGTCATGCTGTCAATTTTCCTGGCCGTGGCATGCTGGGCTGTGGTGCTGTTCAACCGTTTTTACTAAGACCGCTCCACTAAGCGCATAAACTAGCACGAAAGCATTCGTTCACTTTCGCTGCGCCTGCCCGTATTCTCCTGACTCAGGAGGCGCGCATGGCTACTCAACTTTTTCCCGATTTTCATGTCATTATTGTTCCCGGCTTGCATGACAGCAGCCCGGATCACTGGCAATCGCGCTGGCATCGCCGCCATCCCGAATTTGCGCGCGTGCGCCAGGACCACTGGGACCGCCCGCAGCTTGCTGCCTGGGCCGCCCGTCTCGGGCAGGTGCGCGCTGCCGATCCGCGCCCGGCCTTGCTGGTCGCTCACAGCTTTGGCTGCCTGACGGCGGTCCACAGCATTGCCCGCGACTGCAGCAACCTGGCGGGCGCCTTGCTGGTGGCGCCGGCCGATCCGGACAAATTTTCCGTTGCCGATCTGCTGCCGGCGCTGCCGCTGCCGTGTCCGTCCATCATGGTCGCCAGCAGCAATGACCCGTGGATGCGCGCCGACAACGCCGCGCGGTGGGCGGGGCGCTGGGGCAGCGAGCTGGTCGAAGGAGGGCTGCTGGGGCATATCAATGCCGAGTCCGGCCTGGGAAATTGGCCGCAGGGACAGGCGCTATTGCGCCGGCTGGCTGAAAAGGCGCACAATAGGATGGCGGCCATTCCGGCATGATTGACTTAGTATTATTCACTTGATTCATTTCACGGAGATCATTATGACTTTGCGTCTGGGCGATACCGCCCCCGATTTTGAGCAGGATTCATCCTTGGGTCCCATCAAGTTCCATGAGTGGGCGGGCGATTCATGGGTGGTGCTGTTTTCCCACCCGGCCGACTTCACGCCCGTGTGCACGACCGAGCTGGGCTTGACAGCCAAGCTCAAGCCCGAGTTCGACAAGCGCAATGTCAAGGCGATTGCCTTGTCGGTCGACCCGGCCGACCAGCACCGGCAGTGGATCAAAGATATCGAAGAGACGCAGCAGACGGTGGTGGGCTTTCCCATCATTGCCGACGCGGACAAGAAAGTCGCTGCGCTGTACGACATGATTCATCCGGAGCAATCGGCCACGGCCACGGTGCGCTCGCTGTTTGTGATTGATCCGAACAAGAAGATCAGGCTGTCGATCACGTATCCGATGAGCACGGGGCGCAATTTTGACGAAGTGCTGCGGGTGATCGATGCCTTGCAGCTGACCGACAAGCATACGGTGGCAACGCCCGGCAACTGGAAGGATGGGGATGACGTGATCATTCCCTTGACCGTGCAAGATCCGGATGTGATCAAGCAAAAGTATCCGAAAGGTTTTACTGCAGCCCGGCCATATTTGCGGTTGACGCCACAGCCGAACAAGTAAGCTTGCCCAACAACGTGGTGGAAGAGCATGCGCGCAGACACGGTGTATTTTGCTCAAACCCCGCTCATTTCCACCACACGCATAAGCAAATAAGCTTTCTGTCGTTTGTTTTACTGCTGAGCCCCTTTACCCTTGCAGCTACTTTAGGGGTTCTCGCATGCTTACTACATATATTATTTCCGGCTTTGCCGTCGGCTTGTTGGTCGGCATGACTGGCGTGGGCGGCGGTTCCCTGATGACGCCGCTCCTCACGCTCATCTTCGGCATTCCACCCTCTGTGGCCGTGGGCACCGACCTGGCCTTCGCCTCCATTACCAAAACGGCCGGCACCTTCACCCACCGCCTGCGCGGCACGGTGCGCTGGGACATCGTCAAGCTGCTGTGCTACGGCGCCTTGCCTGCGGCCGTCCTCACCACGCTGGCCCTGAAATACTTCGGCACCGTCGACAAGAGCATCGGGCAAGTCATCCGCTACTCGATCGCCGGCTCGGTTTTGTTGACCGTGGTCGCCATCTTGTTCAAGGGGAAAATGCTGGCCTGGCTGGCCGCCCATCCGGAGCGCCAACTGCAAGGCAGGGCACTGGACACGGCCACCATCGTCGCCGGCGTTGTGCTCGGCACGCTCGTGACGGTGTCCTCCATCGGCGCCGGCGCCATTGGCGCCACCTTGCTGGTCATGCTTTACCCGCGCCTGAGTTCGGCCGAAGTGGCCGGCACCGACATCGCCTACGCCGTGCCGCTGACCGCAATCGCCGCCTTCGGCCACTGGTGGCTGGGATCGATCAACTGGACGCTGCTGGCCATGCTGCTGATCGGCTCGGTTCCCGGGATCACCATCGGTTCCTGGTTCGCACGCTCCGTGCCGGAAAAATTCCTGCGCGTACTGCTGGCCCTGACCTTGACCGGCGTCGCTGCAAAACTCATTTACTGATCGCTCAGCGCATTCCTAATAACAAAAAACGACTATGCAAATGAGGAAAGCTTCGTTTCCTTTATGACTCCATAGTGCGATTATTGAGCCTTCTTAGATAAAAATGTAATAAGAGGGCTCCATGTCTCCTACCCCCAAGCCTCAACGCGCGCCTTACCGGGTCATGCCCGGGTTCGGCCTGTCGTTGGGGTTCACCATTTTCTACCTGGCGCTGATCGTCCTGATCCCGCTCTCGGCGGT
The DNA here is from genome assembly GCF_049897805.1 of Massilia sp. TWP1-3-3. Lineage (NCBI taxonomy): Bacteria > Pseudomonadati > Pseudomonadota > Betaproteobacteria > Burkholderiales > Oxalobacteraceae > Massilia > Massilia sp. TWP1-3-3. The sequence goes on along the minus strand of NZ_JAFCWX010000006.1, from coordinate 78,278 downwards.
GTTCCTGAAAACCTTCACGATGACGTGGGAAGCCTTTTGGGCGGCCGTCACGTCGGACCGTGTGATGGCGTCTTACCGGCTCAGCTTTGGCGCGTCGCTGATTGCCGCCACCATCAACGTGTTTTTCGGCGGCATCGTCGCCTGGGTGCTGGTGCGCTACCAGTTTCCCGGCAAGCGCATCATCGACGCCCTGGTCGACCTGCCGTTCGCGCTGCCCACCGCAGTGGCGGGCATCACGCTCACCGCGCTGTATTCGTCCAACGGCTGGATTGGCCAGTACCTGGAAAAACTCGGCTGGAAGGTCGCCTTTACGCCGGTCGGCGTGGTGGTGGCGCTCACCTTCATCGGCTTGCCGTTCGTGGTGCGCACGGTGCAACCGGTACTCGAAGACGCCGAGCGCGAACTCGAGGAAGCGGCCGCCAGCCTGGGCGCCACGTCGTTGCAAACTTTTACCCGCATCATTTTCCCGACCATCATGCCGGCCATGCTGACCGGCTTCGCGCTCGCCTTTGCGCGCGCCACCGGCGAATACGGTTCGGTCATTTTCATCGCGGGGAACATGCCGATGGTGTCCGAGATCACGCCGCTGTTCATCATCACCAAGCTGGAACAATACGACTACGCGGGCGCCACGGCGATCGCGGTCGTGATGCTGGTCGCATCCTTTCTGATGCTGCTGTCGATTAACCTTTTGCAGGCGTGGACGCGCAAACGGGCGGGCAAATAATGAACGGTTCACGCCAGTCATCCAACAACGTGCTTGAGCCGGCCTGGATCCGGATCGTGCTCACGCTGGTCGCCTTGAGTTTTCTCGCGCTGTTCCTGTTCGTGCCGCTGGTGGCGGTGTTCGTCGAGGCCTTCAAAAAGGGCTGGCAAACCTACCTGACCGCGATCACCGACCCGGACGCCGTCTCGGCCATCAAGCTCACGCTGATCGCCGCCGTCATCTCGGTGCCGCTGAACCTTGTGTTTGGCGTGTGCGCGGCGTGGGCCGTGGCCAAGTTCGAGTTTCGCGGCAAGAGCATCTTGCTCACGCTGATCGACTTGCCGTTCTCGGTTTCGCCCGTGATCTCGGGCCTGATCTACGTGCTGATGTTCGGCGCCCAGGGCTGGTTTGGCCCATGGCTGCAAGAGCACGACATCAAGATCCTGTTCGCGTTGCCGGGCATCGTGCTGGCGACCGTATTCATCACGTTCCCGTTCGTGGCGCGCGAGCTCATTCCGCTGATGCAGTCGCAGGGCAATGAGGAAGAAGAAGCGGCGCTGGTGCTGGGCGCGTCGGGCTGGAAGACGTTCATCAAGGTGACGCTGCCGAACATTAAATGGGGCCTGCTGTACGGCGTGATCCTGTGTAACGCGCGCGCCATGGGTGAATTTGGCGCGGTGTCGGTGGTGTCGGGCCATATCCGCGGCCAGACCAACACCATGCCGCTGCACGTGGAGATCCTCTACAACGAATACCACTACGCGGCCGCCTTTGCCGTCGCTTCGCTGCTGGCGTTGCTGGCGCTGGTGACGCTGGCAATCAAATCATTTATCGAATGGCGTTTGCACGAGACCGACCCGGTCGAATCGGCAGCACGCAACAGGGAGCATTGACCATGACGATCGAAGTCAAGAATATCAACAAGCGTTTCGGCGAATTCGTCGCTCTCGACAATGTGTCGCTGCAGTTCCCGGCGGGCGAACTGACCGCGCTGCTCGGGCCTTCCGGCTGCGGCAAGACGACACTGCTGCGCATCATTGCGGGCCTGGAGCATCCCGATTCGGGCAGCGTGCTGCTCGACGCCCAGGATGCGTCGCGCCGCCATGTGCGCGAGCGCCAGGTCGGCTTCGTGTTCCAGCACTATGCGCTGTTCAAGCACATGACGGTGTTCGAGAACGTCGCCTTCGGCCTGCGCGTCAAGCCGGCCAAGGAGCGCCTGCCCGAAGACCAGATCCGGCGCAAGGTCAAGGATCTGCTCGAGCTGGTGCAGCTTGACTGGCTGGGCGACCGTTTTCCGCCGCAGCTGTCGGGTGGACAGCGCCAGCGCATTGCTCTCGCGCGCGCGCTGGCGGTCGAACCGCGCGTGCTGCTGCTGGACGAGCCATTCGGCGCGCTCGACGCCAAGGTGCGCAAGGAATTGCGGCGCTGGCTGCGCCGCCTGCACGACGACCTGCATGTGACGTCCATCTTTGTCACGCACGACCAGGAGGAAGCGCTGGAAGTGGCCGACCAGGTGGTGTTGATGAACAAGGGGCGGGTCGAACAGCTGGGCGCGCCCGACGAGGTTTACAACAACCCCGCGTCGCCTTTCGTGTACGGCTTTCTGGGTAACGTCAACCTGTTTCACGGGCGGGTGCACGAAGGGGTGCTGGCCAGCGGCGACGCCAGCTTTACGGTGCCCGACCACGCCCAGGTACAAGACAGCAAAGGCATCGCCTACGTGCGTCCGCATGACCTGGACGTCGAGCGCTACGTGGCCGGCGGCGAAGGCATCGTCGTCACGCTGCGCCGCGCGCATGCGATCGGTCCGCTCGCCCAGCTGGACCTGGAACGGGCCGACAACGCGGAACTGATCGAGGCCGTCATTCCCAATGAGCGCTACAGCCAGCTGCAGCTGCGCGAAGGCGACACGCTGCTGGTGCGCCCGCGCCGGATGCACGTGTTTGTCGACCAGGGAGCATCGATATGAACTTCCAACAATTGCGCTCGATTCGCGAAACGGCGCGCCGCGGCTACAACCTGACCGAGGTGGCCAACGCGCTGTTTACGTCGCAGCCGGGCGTGAGCCGCCAGATCCGCGAGCTCGAAGACGAACTTGGCGTCGTCATTTTCGAGCGCAACGGCAAGCGCCTGACCGGCATGACGGAGCCGGGCAAGGGCATCCTCAAAATCATCGACCGGCTGCTGGTGGAAGCGGAAAACCTGCAGCAGGCAAGCCTCGATTACGCGGGCCAGAATAGCGGCACGCTGACCATCGCGGCCACCCACACGCAGGCGCGCTATGCGCTGCCGAAGGTGGTGCAGTCGTTCAGGCAGGATTTTCCGGACGTGCGCATCGCGCTCCAGCAAAGTACGCCCGACCATATCGCGCAGTGGGTCTTGTCGGGCAAGGCCGACATCGGCATTGCGACCGAGGGCTTGTCGCAGTTTCCCGATCTGGTGTCGTTTCCGTGCTACCGCTGGAGCCACCTGATCGTGGTGCCGGACGGGCACCCGCTGCTGGGCCATTCGCCGATCCGGCTCGAGGACCTGGCCGCTTTTCCCTTGATTACCTACGACGTGGGCTTTACGGGCCGCGGGCATATCGACGCGGCGTTCGCCCAGGCTGGCGTGAAGACCGATATCGTACTTACGGCCATGGATTCGGATGTGATCAAGCAGTATGTGTCGCTCGGGATGGGCGTGGGGATCGTGGCCTCGATGGCGTTCGATCACGGGCGCGACAAGGGGCTGCGCGCGGTCGAGGCGTCGCATTTGTTTGCGCCCAACGTGACGCGGCTGGCGTTGCGGCGGGGGGCGTATTTGCGTGAGTATGCGTATCGGTTTATCGCGCAGTTCGCGCCCGAGGTGACGCGCGCGCAAGTGGAGAAGGCGTTAAATGCAGATGTGCAATAAGTACCTTGTTATTTTTAACTGTTTGTATAGACAAGCAGATTGAAATAATAACAATTAAAAAATTGCAAATATTTAATTGCATCATATAATGATTCCTCAGAAGAACAATTCATTCCGGAAACTTCGGTCTGACCATACAGGGATCAAAACATGTTTGCAAAACGTTATATCGGTTTGGCGGGAACGAGCGCCGCATTGGCCGCGCTGATCATTACCCCCGGCTGCGCGTCAATCGTTAGTGGAACGAGCCAGATTATTTCGGTTGAAACACTCTCCGACGCTGGTAAAGTCGATGGCGCCAGTTGCAAACTTCAAAATGATAAGGGTGTTTATTTTGTCACGACGCCTGGCACCGTGACAGTCCGCCGTGCTTATGGCGACATGAATGTCAAGTGCGAAAAGGCGGGCTTTCCAACGGGTATGGCCAGCGTCAAGTCCAAAACTAAAGGTATGATGGCCGGCAATATCATTTTCGGCGGCGTGATTGGCGTCGGCGTCGATGCAGCTTCCGGTGCGGCTTATGATTACCCGGTTTTGTTACAGATCAAAATGAACGACGCTGTTGCCAATTCAGTGTTGCCACCATCGACATCGGCGGCGCCATCCGCAGCGCCTGCGCAGGCAGCGTCGGCCGACATGGTAAATGGCGTACCGATGAAATAAAATGTGAGCCGCAAGATGCAGCAACGCCACCCGAGGGTGGCGTTGTTGTTTGATCCTAGGCGGGCGGGCGTGCCTTTCAGGCGCTGTCGTTCAGTGCCGAGGCTATGCCCCCGGATTCGTTATCCGCGCATGAATCCCATCAATCGCATCAACCACTTCTGCCGCCAGCACCACGCTGGCCGCATCGATATTTTCCTTCAGCTGCGCCAGGCTGGTCGCGCCAATGATGGTCGAGGCCACGAACCAGCGTGAATAACACCACGCCAGCGCCATCTGCGTCGGCGTCATCGCGTTCGCCCTGGCCAGTTCAACATAGTCCTTGACCGCCGCCAGCACGCTTGGCCGCAAATAGCGCGGACTCCAGTTGGCGGGAAAAATCGTCAGCCGTCCCGACGCTGTCGGGTCATCGAGATACTTCCCGCTCAGCTGCCCGAACGCCAGCGGGCTATACGCGAGCAGGCTCACTTCTTCGCGATAGCAGGTTTCGTTAAGCAAGCTGGTTTCAAAACTGCGCGCGGTCAGGTTGTACAAATTCTGGATCGTGGCAATGCGCGGCAGGCCCTTGGCCTCGGCCTGCTTGATGTATTCGCTCACGCCCCATGCGCTTTCGTTGGATACGCCGATGTGTCCGATCTTGCCTTCGTCAATCAGCTTGCCCAGCACGGCCAGCGTGTCTTCAATCGCCACGCAGCTGCGCTCCTTGGCCGGCTCGAATGCGGTCGCGCCGAAAATCGGCACGTTGCGGCTCGGCCAGTGGATCTGGTACAGGTCGATATGGTCGGTCTGCAGGCGCGCCAGGCTGGCCTCGACGGCGGCGCGGATATTGACTGCATCGAGGTTGTTCTTGCCGTTGCGGACCCAGTGCATCGCCGCGTTGGGACCGGCCACTTTGGAGGCCAGCACGATCTCGCCGCGCCGGCCGCTTTTTTTGAGCCACGAGCCGATGAAGCGCTCGGTGGCACCCTGCGTCTGCGCGCGCGGCATGACCGGGTACATCTCGGCGGTATCGATGAAGTTGATGCCGCGTTCAAGCGCGTAATCGAGCTGGCTGTGGGCGTCGGCCTCGCTGTTTTGCTCGCCGAAGGTCATCGTGCCAAGGCATACCTTGGATACTTCCAGCGCCGTGGCGCCCAGCTTACGCTTGTCCATCTTGTCCTCCAATCGCTTGCGCGCACTCGCGCACCAACCCCGGGCCGGCGTAAATGAGGCCGGTGTACAGCTGCACCAGCGAGGCGCCCAGCTTCATTTTGACGCGCGCATCGTCGCCATTCATGATGCCGCCCACGCCGATGATCGGCAGCGCGTCGCCCATTTCGCGCTTGAGCGCGCGGATCACGATGTTCGACAGTTCGAACACCGGTTCGCCCGAGACGCCACCCTGTTCGTTCCCGTTGCGCACGCGGTCCACCGTGCGATGATTGAGCGTGGTGTTGGTGGCGATGACGCCGTCGATCTTGTGGCGCAGCAGCGTGTCGGCGATGTTCTTGATCTGCTCGGCGTCGAGGTCGGGCGCGATCTTGAGCGCCAGCGGCACGTAGCGCTTGTGCTGGTCCGACAGGCGCAACTGGGCCTGTTTGAGCGTGGCGAGCAGCGCGTCCAGTTCCGAGGCGCCCTGCAGCTGGCGCAGGTTGGCGGTATTGGGCGACGAAATATTCACCGTCACGTAGCTGGCGTACGGATAGACCTTTTCAAGGCAGTGCAGGTAGTCGTCGACCGCATTCTCGATCGGGGTGGCGGCGTTCTTGCCGATGTTCAGGCCCAGGATGCCTTCTTTATTTTGATAAAATTTCGACGACTGCACATTGGCGACAAACGCATCGACGCCGCCATTGTTAAAGCCCATGCGGTTGATAATGGCGCGCTTGGCCGGCAGGCGGAAGATGCGCGGCTTGGGGTTGCCCGGCTGCGCGCGCGGCGTGACGGTGCCCACTTCGATCGATCCGAAACCGAGTGCGGCCAGCGCGTCGATGTAGGCGCCGTCCTTGTCCAGCCCGGCGGCCAGGCCGACCGGATTGGGAAAGGTCAGGCCCATCACCACGCGCGGATCCGGCGCCGCCTTGCGCAGCCTGGCCGTCAGGCCCAGCGCGTGCGCCTTGCGCAGCGCAGGCAGGGTCAGGTTGTGCGCAGCCTCCGCATTGAGCGAAAACAGCAGGGGACGGGTCAGGGCGTACAACAATTTTTCAGACATGGGCCACTCGGGTTGGTGCGGGTGCAGCATTTTACCTTGTACCGCGGCAACAGCCCAGTCCGCCTATCGGTCCAGCACGCTCCAGGCACCGTCGATGCGTGCTTCGAGCGGCTTGAAATTGATCTTGTAAGCCATCTTGGGGCTTTGCTCGATCCAGTAGCCCAGGTACACGTACGGCAAGACCAGTTCGCGCGCCTGGGCGATCTGCCACAACACGTTGTAGGTGCCGAACGAGGCGCCGGCCAGGTCGGGGTCGAAAAAAGTGTAGACCGACGACAGGCCGTCGGACAACACGTCGATGATGGAGACCATGCGCAGCACGCCTTCAGGGTCGCGAAATTCAACCAGCCGCGTGTTGACTCGGCTTTGCAGCAGGAACTGGGCGTACTGGTCGCGGCTGTCCTGGTCCATGCCGCCGCCTGCGTGGCGCGTGGTCTGGTAGCGCAGGTAGAGCGCGTAATGTTCGTCCGAAAAGCTCAGGTTGGCGACGCTGGCGACCAGCGCCGCATGGCGCGTCCAGGCCCGGCGCTGGGCGCGGCTGGGCTTGAATTCGGCGGTGCGCACGCGCACCGGAATGCAAGCCTGGCAACCGTCGCAATACGGGCGGTACGTAAAAATGCCGCTGCGCCGAAAGCCGTTTTTGACGAGCTCGGAATACACGTCGGCGTTGATCAGGTGCGAAGGGGTGGCCACCTGGGACCTGGCCTGGCGCGCGTCCAGATAGCTGCAAGGGTAGGGCGCCGTGGTGTAGAACTGCAGCGTCGAGAAGGGCAGGTCATTTAAGTGGGCCATGCATGAGCTTTCAAGGCGACGTGGTTGCTTCCTCTGGCGTCCATTGTATCGAAACTTTGGCGTCTTTACCGCCTTTACCGTCTTTACCGTATCGCGCGCAAGCGGGGCGGCAACTCCCATCCGGACACCGCCCCCTGCCCGATGGCGATGCGCAAATGGTGCAAAAAGGCAGCGCGCGCGATGGGTGCGGCGCCAAGCGACGCCAGATGCCCGGTCTCTTGCTGGCAATCGATCATCGTCACGCCTTGGCTGCGCAAAAAGTCGACCAGGAAAGCGAGCGCGATCTTGGAGCCGTCGGTCACGCGCGCGAACATTGATTCGCCGTAGAACATGCGCCCGATGCACACGCCGTAGGCGCCGCCGACCAGTTCGCCATCGAGCCACAGTTCGGACGAGTGCGCGTAACCGAGCGCGTGCAGGCCGGTGTAGCCGTCGATGATGTCTTCCGAAATCCACGTACCGGGCCCGTCCTTGCGGGGCGCGGCGCAGGCGCGCATGACGCGCTCGAAGGCGCTGTCGAACTTCACTTGCCAGCGGCCATGCTCGGCCATGCTGCGCTCGACCCGGCGCAGCGCCTTGCGCAGGCTGTCGCTGACCTTGAAGTCGGCGGTTTTGAGCACCATGCGCGGGTCCGTACTCCACCACAAGATGGGCTGGCCTTCGGAAAACCACGGGAAGATGCCGCGCTGATAGGCGGCCAGCAGGCGCTCGGGCGACAGGTCGGCGCCGGCCGCAAGCAGTCCCGGCGCGTCCAAGGTCAATGCTTCGGACACGTCGGGAAAGGGCGAGTGGGTCTCAAGCCAGGGGATCATGAGTCTTTCGGCAGGCTCGCTATGCGCATGGGGTGCGTGATGTCATGGGTGTGAAAGCCGAAGCCGGCACCACTCTCCTTGATTTGGACGCAGTCGGCAAAAAACAGTTCCAGCGTCTTGCGGATCGTGGGGAAGGCCAGGTCGTCCCAAGGAATTTCATGTTCGGCAAACAGTTGCACATCCAGGCTTTCAATGCCGGCCTTGAAGTCCAGGCTGCGCAAACGCGCCAGGTAAAACAAGTGCACCTGGTGCACCTGGGCCACGTTCAGCAGGCTGAACAGTTCGCCGATCTCGATGTCGGCGCCCGCTTCCTCCTCGGTTTCGCGCACGGCAGCCTCGGCTGTCGTTTCATTGTTTTCCATGAAGCCGGCCGGCAAGGTCCAAAAGCCATGGCGCGGCTCGATGGCGCGCTTGCACAGCAGCACGCGGATGCGGCCGTCTTCATCCCACACGGGGATCGAACCGACCACCAGCTTGGGATTGTGATAATGGATGGTCTCGCACTGGGCGCAGACGTAACGCGGGCGGTTGTCGCCTTCGGGAATTTGCAGCACGACCGGGTAGGCGCACTCGGAGCAGAATTTCATATGTGACCGTCAGTTGGATTTTCGCCTACTTTACACCGATTGCGCGGGGCGTGGCGGTTCGAGAATGCGGCGAAAGGGCGGCGGCACCGGATTTTTCGTGCTGCTATCGCACATTGAAGATAGATTGATATTGCCTAAGACGGAAAACGCCCGTATAATCACTGCATACAGACGCGGGGTGGAGCAGTCTGGCAGCTCGTCGGGCTCATAACCCGAAGGTCACAGGTTCAAATCCTGTCCCCGCAACCAAATTCCAAAGCCGCTGAATTCGCAAGAGTTCAGCGGCTTTTTGGTGTCTGGGGCGGTTGCCCTTATGCTGCTCTGTATGCCACAGGCTAGCCGGCCACGGCCGCCCGTATGAACATCAGCAATTCGTCAGTGACAAAGGTTCCCGTCTTTAGCCCCGCTTCCTTTTCGTGCGCTTCCCGGATTTTCATATGTGTAGCAGGATCTTGCCCTGCATACGAACAAAACAGTTCCATCCACTCGCCCGCCAGTAGCTTCGATGCGGGATCAAGCGGCGACGCGCCCGTGGCGATATGCGCGCGCACCTTGGCGATCAGCGGTCCCCACTCCTGCATGCGGACGGGATAGTTGGCCTTCATAAAAGCAAATTCATCCGGGCTCAGGTATTTTTGATACAGACCCAGGCGCCACGCGCTGAAGGACGCCTTGACGTAGTCCCCCAATTCGGCGGTGATGCCGTTTCGCGCCCGCGCCGCCGGTTCGTTATCCTGCATCGCATTCAGGCGCACCAACTGCTGCGCGTCGCCGCCAGTGTCGCGCTCAAGCATCGCCATCCAGGTGCGTGCTGCCTGCTGCACCTCGGGCGTCTCCGGCGGCGTGCCTGCATCGCGAAACGCGTGCATGCGCGCGACCATCGCATCCCATTCGGCGATACATTCCTCGCTGCCGTTAAAAAACGGCAGGCGCTCGCGCTGCTCTTGCGTAAAATATTTATCGTACATGGTCATCAGCTCCAAAGTAGTCAGCCAGTCGGCCAGCGCCGGCTCCTCGTCGGCGGCCAGCTGGCGCTTTAGGCGCGTGAGCTGGTCGCGCAAGACGCCGGCCTGTTCGATCTGGCGCGTGAGCGCGGCGATCTGCTGGTCGACGATGGCGGGGAGGCGGGAGCCGGGATTGGCCAGGAAAGTGCCGATGTCGGCCAGCGCCACGCCAAAACGCCGCAGCGCCTGGATCTGGTGCAGGCGCGCGATGTCATCGCGGTTGTAGAGGCGGTAGCCGGCATCGGTGCGCGTTGAAGGACGGAGTAGGCCGATGCTGTCGTAGTGGTGAAGCGCGCGCACCGTCAATCCCGACCGTTTCGCCAGCTCGCCAATTTTCAGATGCATCATGCGGTGTTCCATGCGGTGCTCCATCTTTGCTCCATGTCTTCAACGTAAAGCCAGTGTGAAAGCTGACGCGGCGTGAGGGTCAAGCGTTTTCTGTCGTGGGCGGATGCAGGCTGGCCCACAGGTGGGCGGCGGCCATGGTCCGGTGCGGCGCATAGCGCGCCAGCAACGCTTCGGTGCGCGCAATGTCCGGTTTTGCCACTTCGCCAAGCAGCAGCTGGAAGGCGGCGCGAATCGCCACGTCGCCATGCAGCGAGCAGTCGGCATAGCCGTAGCCGCGCAGCAGCGCATAGTTGACGGTCCATGGACCGATGCCTTTGACGGCCAGCAGCGCAGCGCTGACCTGCGCGACGTCGGCGCTGCGATCGAGCACCAGGCTCCCGCTGTCGACCAGGCGCGCCAGGCGCAGCAGCGTGTCGGCCTTGGCGCGCGAAAATTTGCGCGTGGTGAGCTCTTCCGGCGCGAGGCGGGCGACGTCGGCCGCCTCCGGATAGCACCACAGGCCGCTGGCGTGGGCGCGCCCGGCCTGGGCGATGAAGGTGCGCCGCAGCGCGATGGCGAACGTGAGGTTGATCTGCTGGCCGATGATGGCCCAGGTCAGCGCTTCGAAAATCGTTGCCGACTGCACGATGCGCAGACCGCGCTGGCGCTGCACCACGGGGCCGAGCAGGGTGTCGGCGCGCACGGCGTTTAGAAACGGCGCGGGGTCGATGCGCAGCGCGAGGATATTGAGCAGCGCATCGTCGACCTGGTCCAGAGCCGCAGGCGTGAGCACGCCGTCGGCGTCGACCGTGCAGCGCGCCGCGCCGCTCGCAAGCGCGACGTCGAGCAGCACCGGCACGCCGTCGATCAGCACGCCCTTGCGGATGCGCTGCGGCTGGACTTTTTCGGCCAGCGCTTCGCGGTCGCGGCTGTGAAAGGCGAGGATGTCGTCGCTGCGGTAGTCATCCGGTAGTGGAATCGACCTGGTCAAGTTGGAGGCCTATGGACTGTTGCATGAGAGCGGGACGATACCATGCCCGTACCACGCGTGGCATGTCCGCTGTGAAATGGCTGCGGCGTCGAATATACTGGTGGTTTAGACCAGCATACGGCGCGATGATGAGCAATGATACGAAAAATGACGACGGCTCGCCCAAGTTCGGCAAGCTGCTTGTGGTGCTGGTGGGGGCGGTGGTGTTTTGCGGGGTGCTGACGTGGGTGATGGGGACGTATTTCCCGAATTTCCCGAGCTAAAGGCGGTTTTGCCGGCACTTTTCCTTCAGCTGCTTGCTTGTTGCGGCCGCAGTTGTTACGCATGTTGTGCAACCATCTAACTGCACAACCATCGCCAATTTTTGCCTACGCGAACACCCAAACAACATCGTCCTCGCGTATGCGGGGATCCATCGAACAGGTCAACTGAGCAACTGTTCTATGGGTCCCCGCGTGCGCGAGCACGATGTGCTGTGCTGCATCGTGGCCTCTTTCGCGGCAGCCTCGTGCCCCGGATTACTGCGTCTTCTTGTTGCCCTTGGCCTTGATGTCCGCGCTGGTTTTTTCAATCGCGGCCAGGCGCGCCGCGGTGGCGGGGTGATTGGCCACATAGCTGTTGAGCACCGTGGCTGGATAGGTCGCCGCCAGGCGCTTCCAGAACGGCGCCGCGGCGTCGATGCTGTAGCCGGCGCGCGAGAGCAGGTACAGGCTCAGGCCGTCGGCCACGGCGTCCATCTCGGCCGGCGTGGCCTTGATGCCGGCGCTGCCGATGAGCATGGAACTGTCCGGGCGCACATGGGCCAGGTTGTCGATCATGCTCGAAAGCGTGCCGGTGCTGCGCATCAGCGTGGGATGGTTCAAGATATTGTGCGCCATGCCCTTGGCCAGCAGCACCGCCACTTCGGCGTCGGACTGGGCAAAGTGCAGCATGCCGCGCGTGACCATGACGCGATTGCCGTCAGCGTAGGAATTGATGTTGTCGGTGTTGCCAAGCTCGATCAGAAAGCCGCAGGCGCGCGTGACCGGAATATTCAGTTCGCGGTTCTTGCCATCGCGTTCGATCTGCATGTCGAGCGCCGCCTTGGAGGCCACCAGCGGACCGAATACGGCGCCGGCCGAACTCGACGCGTTCGGACCGGTCGGGAGCAGCCTGCCGTTGGCTGAGATCAGGTCGTCGCCGCGGCGCAAACCGGCGCGCGCCGCGCCGCTGCCGGCCAGTACGCCGGTGACCTGCAGCCGCTCGCCCATGCCAAAGGCCACTTGCGCCGCCTCGTTGTATTCACCCGGGTACCAGTAGCGGTTGCGGGCCGTGAAGCCGAGCAGATTGCGCGCATGCGCCTTGCATAGTTCGGCGTTGTTGATCAACAGCGGCGCCGCCACGCGGTACAGGCGGTCCTGCATCGCGGCCAGCTTGGTGAGCGAGTCGGCCGCCGCCGCCACTTTTGGCGAAATGACCGGGGTGGTGTCGACCGGCACGCTGGGCGCGACGACCGGCCCGGTGTGGACCGGCGCGATCGTTTCGCACGCCGACAGCAGCAGAGCGACCAGGATTGCCGGCGCAGCCGGGCGCAGACCGATGAATCGGGTCATAACATTCTCCATATTTTTATTGTTTGCCGGTGCTGCCGAAACCGCCCGCACCGCGTTCGCTTGTGTCGAATTCATCGACGATATTGAATCCCACCTGCAGAACAGGCACCACGATCAGTTGCGCCAGCCGCTCCATGGGGGTGAGGGTGAAGGCGCTTTGTCCGCGGTTCCAGGTCGACACCATCAGTTGCCCCTGGTAGTCGGAGTCGACCAAGCCTACCAGATTGCCGAGCACGATGCCGTTCTTGTGGCCCATGCCGCTGCGCGGCAGGATCATGGCCGCGTAGCGAGGATCGGCCAGGTGAATGGCCAGGCCGGTGGGAATGAGGACCGTCTGCCCCGCTTCGATGGTGAGCGGCGCGTCGATGCAGGCGCGCAGGTCCAGGCCCGCGCTGCCTTCGGTGGCATAGGCGGGCAGCAGGTCTGTCATGCGCGGATCGAGGATCTTGATGTCTATCGTTTTCATGGTCTTATTTGAGCAAGGAGCGTTGTTCGAGGCGCTTGGCGATCTCGGAAATGAGCTGGCGCGCCAGGGTCAGCTTGTCGGCGCGCGGCAGCACGGTGTGGCCGCTCTCGTCGAACAGGATGATCTCGTTATCATCCTGCCCGAAGGTGTGGTGGCCGATATTGCCCACCAACAATGGAATGCCTTTTTTCTCGCGCTTGGTGGCGCCATAATCCAGCAGGTTTTCCGATTCGGCGGCAAAGCCGACGCAGTACGGCCAGCCTGAAATCGACGTGGTCGCCGCGACGTCGGCCAGGATGTCGGCGTTCTGCGCGAATTCGAGTGTCGGGATGGCGCCATCCTGCTTTTTCATTTTCTGGTCGCTGGCGTTGACGACGCGCCAGTCGGCCACGGCGGCCACGCCGATGAACACGTGCTGGCCCTTGAGCTGGGCCATCACGGCGTCATGCATCTGCTGCGCGCTTTGCACATTGGTGCGGCGCACGCCGTGGGGCGTGGCCAGCGCGGTCGGTCCCGACACCAGCTGCACGTCGGCGCCCGCTTCGCGCGCGGCGCGCGCAATCGCGTAACCCATCTTGCCCGACGACAGATTGGTGATGCCGCGCACCGGATCGATGGCTTCAAAGGTCGGGCCGGCCGTGATCAGGACGCGCTTGCCGGCCAGGACCTTGGCCTGGAACGAGGCGACCAGTTCATCGAGCAGGTCGAGCGGCTCGAGCATGCGGCCCAGGCCCACTTCGCCGCAGGCCTGTTCGCCGGCGGCCGGGCCCAGGATGCGCACGCCGTCGGCGCGCAGCTGCTTGGCGTTGCGCTGGGTTGCCGGGTTCTGCCACATCTCGACGTTCATGGCCGGCGCGATCAACAGCGGCACCAGGTGCGGGCGCGCCAGGCACAGCGTCGAGAGCAGATCGTCGCACACGCCGTGCGCGAGTTTGCGCATGAAGTCGGCCGAGCAGGGCGCGATCAGCACCGCGTCGGCGCCGCGCGTCAAGTCGATGTGGGCCATGTTGTTGGCCACGCGCGCGTCCCACTGGTCGGTAAAGACCGGGTTGCCCGACAGGGCCTGCATGGTGACGGCGGTGATGAAGTGGCTGGCCGCTTCGGTCATGACGACGTGCACGGTGGCGCCTTCGCGGGCCAGCGCGCGGCACAGCTCCGCAGCCTTGTAGCAGGCAACGCCGCCGGACAGGCCGAGCACGATTTTCTTACCTTTCAAATCCATCGGCATGGTTCCTTCAATTTTTGTTCACGCGCCGCAGCTCGTCGTAGATGAACAGGACCGCGCCAAGGAAAATGGCGCTGTCGGCGACATTAAAGGCCGGGAAGTGCTGGCCCTTGACGTGAAAGTCGAGAAAGTCGATCACGTGCCCGTACAGCGCCCGATCGATCGCGTTGCCGATGGCGCCGCCCATGATCAAGGCCAGCGCCCAGCAAAACAGGCGCTGTCCGGAATGCTTCTTGAGCATGTACAAAATGGCGCCGACGGCAATGAGCGCGATGGCGGTGAAAAAGTAGCGCTGCCAGCCCGGCTGGTTGTTCAGAAAGCCGAAGGCGGCCCCCTTGTTATAGGCCAGCACCAGGTTGAAGAACGAGGTGATCGCCTTTTCTTCGCCAAAGGTGAACAATTTGGCGATCGTGATCTTGGTGAGCTGGTCGATCAAGATCACGATGGCGGCCACGCCCAGCCACGGCAGCAGGCTGCCGCCGGAGGACTTGGAGGTGGAGAACAGCTGTTTTTTGCTTGCCATAGATGTGATTATTATCGTTTATACAAAGGCGCGTTTTTGGCCGCTGCCAAACAGGTTGCTCACGCAGCGCGCGCACAGGCCCGTGTGCTCGGCGTGGCTGCCCACGTCGGCCCGGTAGTGCCAGCAGCGCTCGCACTTCGGTGCGGCCGACGCGGTCACGGCAATCGTTTCGTCGGCTTCTGCCGCCACTTCGCTCACTTGCGCCTGCGAAGTGATGAACAGGAACTTGAGGTCGTCGTCCAGGCTGGCGAGCAGCTGGTACTTGGCGCTAGCAGCCTGGATGGTCAATTCGGCCTGCAGCGACGAGCCGATGGCGCCGGAGACACGCAACTCTTCCAGTTGCTTGGTCACGTCGGCGCGCACCGCGCGCAGCGCCGCGTATTTTTCCAGCAGCGCCTCGGCGCCGTCGATGGCCGGCAGAGCCCAGAAGGTCTGGGTGAAGATGGTCTCGTCGCTGGCGGCGAACGCTTCCGGGCTGGCAAACACGGCCCACGCTTCTTCGGCCGTAAAGGAGAGCATCGGCGCCATCACGCGCAGCAGGCTTTGCGTGATGTGCCACAGCGCGGTCTGGGCCGAGCGGCGCGCCGGCGCATCCACCGCGGACGTGTACAGGCGGTCCTTGAGGATGTCGAGGTAAAAGCCGCCCAGGTCTTCCGAGCAGTAGTTTTGCAAGCGCGCCACGACCGGATGGAATTCGTAGCGTTCGTAGTGGGCGGCGATGTCCGCCTGCAGCGCGGCCATGCTGGCGATGGCGTAGCGGTCGATCTCGACCAGGTCGGCCACCGGCACGGCATTGCTGGCGTAGTCGAAGTCGGACGTGTTGGCCAACAGGAAGCGCAGCGTATTGCGGATGCGGCGGTACGACTCGGTCACGCGCTTGAGGATCTCTTCGGAGATCGACAGCTCGCCCGTGTAGTCGGTGGCGGCCACCCACAGTCGCAAGATGTCGGCGCCCAGCGTGTCGGAGATTTTCTGGGGCGCCAGCGTGTTACCCAGCGACTTGGACATTTTCTTGCCTTCGGCGTCCACCGTGAAACCGTGCGTGAGCAGGGCTTTGTATGGCGGGCAGCCGTTCAACATCGACGACGTCAGCAGCGACGAATGGAACCAGCCGCGGTGCTGGTCCGAGCCTTCCAGGTACAGGTCGGCCGGAAAGCGCGATTGCGCCGCGTGCGAGCCGCGCAGCACGGTCTGGTGGGTGCAGCCGGAGTCGAACCAGACGTCGAGCGTGTCCTTGTTCTTGACGTACATGTCGGCGTCTTCACCCAGCAAGTCTTTTGGCTCGACCGACAGCCAGGCGTCGATGCCGCGCTCCTCGAACATTTTGGCGACCTGTTCGAGCAGCTCGGGCGTGCGCGGGTGCAGCTGGCCGGTTTCCTTGTGCAGGAAAAAGGCCATCGGCACGCCCCACTGGCGCTGGCGCGAGAGCGTCCAGTCCGGACGGTTCTCGATCATGCCATGCAGGCGCGCCTGGCCCCAGTCAGGGAAGAACTTGGTCTCGGCAATGCCTTTCAAGGCTGTTTCGCGCAGCGATGGACCGCCGTCTTTGGGCGTGTTGTCCATGCTGGCGAACCACTGCGACGTGGCGCGGTAGACGATCGGGGTCTTGTGGCGCCAGCAATGCATGTAGCTGTGGTCGAACATCTTCACCTCGAACAGCGCGCCGGCAGCGGTCAGGGCGCTGCAGATCGGCTTGGACGCTTCCCAGATGGTCATCCCGCCAAACAGGGGCAGGGTGGACGCAAAGCGGCCGTCCCCCATCACCGGCGTGAGGATGTCATCGTCCTGCATGCCGTGCTCCTTGCACGAGATGAAGTCTTCCTGGCCGTAGGCGGGCGCCGAGTGCACCACGCCGGTGCCGCTTTCGGTGGTCACGTAGTCGGCCAGGTACATCGGCGAGAGGCGGTCAAAGAAAGGATCGGCCGCGTGCAGCGGGTGCTTGAAGGAGATGCCTTCGAGCGCCGCGCCAAGGCAGGTGGCGATGACTTTACCTTCGAGCTTGTAGCGCGCCAAGCACGACTCGGCCAGGTCTTGCGCCAGGATCAGGAACAAGGGCTTGCCGCCCCGCGCCGTTTCCACCAGCGCGTAGGTGACTTCCGCGTTCGCGTTGAGCGCCTGGTTGGACGGGATGGTCCAGGGTGTGGTGGTCCAGATGACGACAAAGCCGTCGCCGGCCGGCATGGCGGGCAGGCCGAAAGCGGCCGCCAGTTTGTCAGGCTGCGCGAACGGGAAGCCGACGTCGATTGCCGGGTCGCGCTTGTCCTGGTATTCGACTTCCGCTTCGGCCAGCGCCGAGCCGCAATCGAAACACCAGTTCACCGGTTTCAAGCCGCGGTAGACATAGCCTTTGTCGAGCAGCGTGCCGAGCGCACGCAGTTCGTCGGCCTCGTTCTTGTAGGCCATGGTCAGGTAAGGGTTGTCCCATTCGCCCAGCACGCCCAGGCGGATGAAGCCGGCGCGCTGGCGGTCGACCTGCTCGAGCGCGTAGGAGCGCGCTTTGGTTAGCACTTCGGCGGTCGGCAAGCCTTTGCCGTGCAGTTTTTCGATCTGGATTTCGATCGGCATGCCGTGGCAATCCCAGCCCGGGACATACGGCGCGTCAAAGCCGGCGATGGTGCGCGACTTGACGACCATGTCCTTCAAAATCTTGTTGACGGCGTGGCCCAGGTGGATGTCGCCATTCGCGTACGGCGGGCCGTCGTGCAGGATGAACATCGGGCGGCCCTTGGCGGCCTTGCGTACGCGCTCGTAGATTTTTTTGTCCTGCCATTGCTTGACCCAGCCCGGTTCGCGCTTGGCGAGGTCGCCGCGCATCGGGAACGCTGTGTCGGTCATGTTGACCGGGTATCTGGAGGCAGGTTTAGCTTCTTTTTTGCCCGCACGCGGGGCGTTTGCGGTCGGTGCGGCGGCGGCGTTGGTGCTGGCGTGGACTGGCTGGTCTGGCTTGGTATCGGACATATTTTTCTTCAAAGGTGTGTATCTGGGTATTCGGGGAGCGGCGCACGGCGCGCGCAGGGGTGTGGTGGCAAAGTCGGCGGCAAAGCCGGCGTCAAAGTCGGCGTCAAATTCGGTCGGTGGCGGTGAGGGCGCCTGCACGCCGGCGGAACCAGGCGCGCGCCTGTTCGCCGTCGCGCGCGATGGCTTCGGTCAGCGTGGCCAGGTCGGTGTATTTTTCTTCGTCGCGCAGCTTGGCGAGAAATTCAACCTGCACCACCTTGCCGTAGCAGGACGCGTTGAAGTCGAAGACGTGCACTTCGAGCAGCACGCGCCCGCTGTCGTCGACCGTCGGGCGCACACCCAGGCTGGCCACGGCAGGGAGCGGCTGCTCCGCCAGTCCGTGCACCTGGACCACGAAGATCCCGGCCAGGGCGGGGCGGTGCGCCACGCGCAGGTTCAGCGTCGGAAAGCCGAGCGTGCGGCCAAGCTTGGCGCCGTGGATCACGTGGCCGGATATTTTGTAGGAGTGGCCGAGCAGCTCGCGGGTCTGGGCAAAGTCGCCGCCGGCCAGCGCCGCGCGCACCGCCGAGGACGAGACGCGCTGCGCGCCGAGCAGCACCGTGGGCAGCGTCTCGACCTGAAAGCCGTGGCGCGCGCCCGCCTCCTTGAGCATGGCGACGGTGCCGGCGCGCCGGGCGCCGTAGCAAAAGTCGTCGCCCACCATCAGCCACTTGACGTGCAGGCCATCGACCAGCACGCGCGACGTAAAGTCGTCCGGCGCGATGGCGGCAAACTGGGTATTGAAGTGTTCGACGATGACGCGGTCGATGCCCGCGCTTTCCAGCGACTGCAGCTTGTCGCGCAGGTTCGCGATGCGCTTTGGCGCCTTGGACATGTCGCCCGAGCGGCGCGCGAAAAATTCGCGCGGGTGCGGCTCGAACGTCATCACGGCCGCCTCGATTCCCAGCCGGCTTGCGTTCTCGCGCACGCGCGCGAGCAGGGCCTGGTGGCCGCGGTGGACACCGTCAAAATTGCCGATCGTAAGCGCGCACGGCGCGCGTGCCCTGTCGTTGGGAAGTCCGCGAAATACCTTCATGGGCTGGGGTACAAGAACCTTGTGATGAAACTATGGAAATAGAGATTATACGGTCAAAGCTAAAAAGCGCTGCCTGCAAGATGCAGGCAGCGCTTTTAGCGAGGCACGACCGCAGGAACGATCAAGCCATCGGGCGGTTGATCGCCAGGATCCAGTAGCGGGCGATTTCGGCGGTGCCGTCCTTGCCGCCGACCGATTTCAAGGTCGTAATCGCTTGCGCCTTCTTGCCCGCTGCGGCGTAGGCTTCGCCCAGGCGCAGTTTGGCGTCTTCAGGCTGCTTCAGGCCGCCGGCCTTGATGGCGTTTTCCATCATCTTCAGACCCTTGTCGGCTTGGCCGGACTGCACCAGGCCGTAACCGAGGTTGAGCAGGCCGTTGTTGTCGGCGGCCTTGGTCAGCGTGGCTTCTTCGGTGGCCAGATTCTTGGCCGCATCGGCCAGGTTTTTGTCGGCCAGGTCTTTCAGGCGCTGGTGGCGCGGCGCATCGGGACCCACGCCCAGCACGCCGTCCTTGTAACCCTTGGCAAGGATCTTGACCGCTTCGCCGGGGGCGCCGTCACGCAGCACCAGCTGGGCCAGTTCCATGAACTCGCTCGGCTTTTTCAGCAGGTTGTTGGCCAGTTGCAGGCGCAGCACGTCGGTGTTCAGGCGCGACGAAAAGCCGGACTTGGCCTTGACGCGGTTCAGCAGGTCAGCCCAGTAACTTGGCTGCGGATAGTACTGCGCCAGCTTTTCAATGGTATTGACGTAGCCGTCCTTGTCGCCCTTCATGTTTTGTAGGTTGGCCAGCATCTTGAGCTGGTCTTCCTGTGGCGAACGGCCGGCTTTTTCAGCGTTGCGCAAGTCGTTTTGCAGCAGGCGCATGGCTTCGCCTATGTTGCCCATGGAAACATAATTCTGGATCAGGTAGCCGCGCAGACGGGCGTCGTCGCCTTTGGCGAGCGCCTTGTTGATGGCGGCGTTGGCTTTGCCGTATTCGCGGGCGCGCATGTAAATGCCGACCAGGCCTTCGGAAAATTTATTGCTTTCTGCGCCAGACAGCTTGCCCGAATTGATCAGGTATTCAAAAGCGCGGGCGGCCGTATCGTAGTCGCCGGAGGAGGAAGCGGCGGCGGCGCGCACGCGCTCGACCAGATAGGCTTCGTTGTCCGATTTTTTCATGCCGTCGAGCTTGCGCAGCTCGTTCATGGCGCCCTTGGCATTACCTTGGGACATCATTTTTTGGGCGGCTTGCAGTGGGCCGCCGATTTCCGGACGCACCGTTTCAGCGTGCGCGGTGGACAAGCCGATAACCGGGCTGACGGCGGTAAAACCGAGTGCGGCCAGAGCGAGGCCGAGATGTGCGAGGCGTGACTTGATCATAGGAAATCTTTCAATCAAAAAGAAACGGCAGGGGATACCTGCCGTTCGTCTATCAACAATAGCGCTTACTGGAACTGTTCGTTGCCGACCATGCCGATCTTGGTGACACCAAGACGTTGGGCAGTAGCCATGACGCCAGCCACATACTTGTAAGACACCAGCTTGTTCGGACGCAGGTGAACTTCGGCCTGGTCTGCTGTGGCTGCAACGGCCAACATTTTTGCTTCCAGAGCCTTACGGTCAGGAACAACTGCGCCGTCCCACAGGATCGTACCGTCAAAGTCAACGTCAATGGTAATGACGACTGGCTCTTTGGTCGGAGGCGGTGGCGTACCGACAGGCATGTTCAGGTTGACCGAGTGTTGCTGCTTCGGAATGGTGATAATCAACATGATAATCAAGACCAACATCACGTCGATCAAGGGAGTCATGTTCATTTCCATCATTGGTTCCGGATCCGCGCCTGGGGCGGAAGAAGAACCGACATTCATACTCATGGTATTTCCTTTCTAATGTTGGGACCCGCAGCGCGCGGGGCAGGTGTCACCACCGCGCGCTACCGAAGGACGTTACTTACTGCCAGGAGTCTTATCTGGCGGTTCGGTAATGAATCCGACCTTCTGGATACCAGCACGTTGTGCCGTGTAGATCACCTTGCCGATGAACTCGTAGCGTGCTTCTTGATCGCCACGGACGTGCACTTCAGGCTGCGGCAGCTTGACCGATTCCTTCTTCAGGAAATCGAACAGTTCGTTCGTATCGGCCAGGCGCTTTTGGTCGAAGTACATGTCGCCATCTTTGTTGACCACAATGTTGACCGTGGTCGGCTTTGGCTTCAGTGCCTGGTTGGTCTCGGAAGGCAGCGAAATCTTTTGCAGCTTCAGAACAACCGGGCTCGTAATCAGGAAGATGATCAGCAGAACCAACATGATGTCGACTAGCGGCGTCGTGTTGATTTCTGACATGACCTGGTCTTCTTCTCCGCTATCGGAGCCGACGCTCATGGACATGGTGATTACCCGATCTTTTTAGCGCCGGCAGCGCGGCCAGCTTCGCTGGTCGACATGGCGCCAGAGATCAGGACCGAGTGAACGTCGGCGCTAAACGAGCGAACATCTTCCATTGCCGACTTGTTGCGGCGAACCAGCCAGTTGTAACCCAGAACAGCAGGAACGGCGACGAACAGACCGAAGGCGGTCATGATCAGCGCTTCACCCACGGGACCTGCAACCTTGTCGATCGATGCGTTACCCGACATACCAATGGCGGTCAGTGCATTGTAAATACCCCATACGGTACCGAACAGACCGATAAACGGCGAGGTCGAACCAACGGTTGCCAGGAACGACAGGCCATCTTGCAGACGCGACTGGACTTTTTCAACAGCGCGGGCGATCGACATCGTCACCCAGGTCGACAGATCGATCTGCTCTAGCAGGGCGCCGTCGTGGTGCACGGTAGCCTTGGTGCCGGTTTCAGCGATG
Source organism: Massilia sp. TWP1-3-3 (assembly GCF_049897805.1). Taxonomy (NCBI): domain Bacteria; kingdom Pseudomonadati; phylum Pseudomonadota; class Betaproteobacteria; order Burkholderiales; family Oxalobacteraceae; genus Massilia; species Massilia sp. TWP1-3-3. The sequence continues at coordinate 56,630 of NZ_JAFCWX010000006.1, read as the reverse complement.
AAGCGGAATGGGCTGCCTTCTTTCAGCGAAGCCGAACCTGCGGCGATCGACGAAGCTTTCCAGAATTTCTGCTGGACTTCAGCGGATTGCTTGAAGATTTTCATCTGGTCGATCAGTTTGGTGATGATGATGTACCACGAACCCATGGACATCAGCGACAGGATGATCAGCGTGCCTTTGGAAACGAAGTCGCCTTCGGCCCACAGTGCGCCGATGCCATACGGGTTGCGCACTTCTTCTTTGACTACCGGTGCGGCTGCGGCTTCTGCCGGCGCAACTGCTGGTGCTGCGTCGGCGGCGGCCGGCGCTGCTGCTGGTGCTGCCATTGGATCGGTTGCGGCCGCTGCTGGAGCGGAAGCTGCCGGTGCAGGAGCGTCAGCGAAGGCTGGTGCGGAAACCAGCGCTGAAGCTGCCGTAACCGAAAACAGGACAGCCGCCAAAACAGCGGACAAACGGGTATTCTTAAACATGCTTCCTCCAAATTTATAAAATAATCAGTTCGCTGAACATGATGACAACGAAAATCACGGTGTGAGGCTGAGCGCCTCGGTTTTTATTCCAGCGTCCACTGGTACTGTACTGGCTGCCAAACTTGTTCCGGCTTGCCGTCGACCATCGCAGGCTTGAAGCGGCATTTGCCGATCGCTGCCTGAGCGGCCTTGTCCAAGTCCCGGAAGCCGCTGGACTTGGTAATCTTCGAGTCGACCATGCGGCCATCGACGCCGATCAGGAACGACACGGTGACGGTGCCAGTTTCTTCATTACGCAGCGAAGCTTTTGGATACTCCGGTTTAGCGCAAGTATTGAAGTCTGCCACTGCTGCCGTCCGAACCGGGTTCGGGTTGGCGGGAGCGGCCGGTGCTGGCGCTGCCGGTGCCGAAGGGCGTGGCAGTTCAGTGGTTGCCGGCTTGACGTTGGTCGCGTTGGCGATCGCGGTCTGAACCGGTGGAGGTTGTTGCACGTTCACTTCGACCGGCGGAATGAATGGAGGCGGCGGCGCCTTCATTTCCGGCGGCGGCGGCGGCGGCGGCACTTCCTTCGGTGGAGGAGGCTTGACTTCCTCAATGATCTTGGTTTCAACAGCATCAGCCATTTTCGCGACCATGCGGGTGCCCAGACCAGAGACTATGCCCCAAGCAACCAACGCGTGAATCAAGATGACGACTGCAATGCCAGTGAAATTCTTCCCGGGGTTCTTCTCGTGCGAAAAATTCATGCCTGCTTTCTCCAATACCAACTCTTTTTGTAGCGACTAAACCCACAAAACACGACGAAACCTTGAGCCGTATCCGGGACGTCGGCGAATTATACCTACGTATTCATTTTTTACCATCCCTTTTTTGCACCTCCAAATCGGTTCGATTCATGGGGAGAAGCGGGTGCCGGAGTGGGTCTTTTCGCTCCGACCTGCACCTTCTGATAAAAAAATCAATACCCGGCGACCGCACCATTCTGGAGCATTCCTTCTAACCGCAGATAAAACGGTCGCATTCAGTATTGTGTGATGTTTCAACGGACCGAGGCGACCAATGCCGAACATAGTTTGCAGGCGCCGTGGCGTTTGTGCTAACAATAACTAGTTTCAGCAAGGCGGGGCGTTCTATTGACCGTCATCCGGGCGGACCAGTCAGGCGCATAAAAAGCGCCTGCGACACTGACTTTGCCGACGCTTCAGTGCGCGCTGTCGGGACTGGCTGGATCTCCTCAGCTATGCGGCTAGGGAATGACGGTCATCACGATCGCAATATAGCATATTGACGGACCCTGCCTAGTGTTTTTTGCGCGAGCATGGCAAATCTTCTTGCTTGACTCTGGCATGCAGGGCGGCAGGGGAGTTCGTAGTGTTGTTGCGAAGTCATATCAACAGCGAACGGGCCGCGAAAGCGGCCCGAAGATGGGGAAGGAGGTCAGTTGCGGTTGCGTTTTTCGCGTTTGCATTCCAGCGTACTAACCACGTTACCGTCAGGATCGACGGTATCGAGTCGCACGTCGAAGCCCCACAGGCGCGCCACGTGCTTGAGCACCTCCTGCGCCTGGCCGTTGAGCGGGCGGCGCTGGTATTGGGCGTGGCGCAGCGTGAGCGCCCTGTCGTCGCGGGTATTGACTTGCCAGACCTGGATGTTCGGTTCGCGGTTGCCCAGGTTGTACTGGTCGGCCAATTTCTGGCGCACGTCGCGGTAGCCGCGCTCGTCGTGAATGGCCGAGATGGTCAGCTTGTCGTTGCTGTCATCGTCGAGCACGGCAAAAAAGTGGAAGTCGCGGATCAGCTTGGGCGAGAGGTATTGCGCGATGAAGCTCTCATCCTTGAAGTTGCGCATGGCAAAGTCCAGCGTCTTGCGCCAGTCGCTGCCGGCAATCGCAGGGAACCATTCGCGGTCCTCGGGCGTAGGGTCTTCGCAGATGCGGCGGATGTCGGTCATCATGGCGAAGCCGAGCGCATACGGATTGATGCCGCTGTAATGCTGGCTGGTGGCCGGCGGCTGATAGACAACGTTGGTATGGCTTTGCAGGAATTCGAGCATGAAACCGTCGCCGACGACGCCTTCCTGGTACAGCTCCTGCAAGATAGTGTAGTGCCAGAAGGTGGCCCAGCCTTCGTTCATCACCTGCGTCTGGCGCTGCGGATAAAAGTACTGGGAAATCTTGCGCGTGATGCGGACCATCTCGCGCTGCCAGGGTTCGAGCAGCGGTGCGTACTTCTCGATGAAGTACAGCAGGTTTTCTTCGGGCTCCGGGGGAAAGCGGGGCGCGGCGACGTCGGCCAGTTCTTCGTCGCGCCGCGGCACCGTGCGCCACAGCGCGTTCACCTGCGACTGGGCGTACTCTTCGCGTTCTTTCTGGCGCGCATTTTCCTGGGCCATCGACAGCTTGGCGGGCCGCTTGTAACGATCCACGCCATAGTTTTGCAGGGCGTGGCAAGAGTCGAGCAGCAATTCGACGGCATCGATGCCATGCCGCCGTTCGCATTCGGCGATGTAGTTCTTGGCGAACACCATGTAGTCGACGATGGCGTCCGCATCGGTCCAGGTGCGGAACAGGTAATTGCCCTTAAAGAAGGAATTGTGCCCGTAGGCGGCATGGGCGATGACCAGCGCCTGCATCGTCAAGCTGTTCTCTTCCATCAAGTAGGCGATGCAGGGATTGGAGTTAATGACGATTTCGTAAGCCAGGCCCATCTGGCCGCGCTTGTAGCTCTTTTCCGTCGACAGGAAATGCTTGCCAAAGGACCAGTGGTTATACGACACGGGCATGCCCACTGACGTGTAAGCGTCCATCATTTGCTCGGCGGTGATGATTTCGAGCTGGTTGGGATAGGTGTCCAGGCCAAAGGACTTGGCCACGCGGCGGATTTCTTCGTGCGCATGCTCGATCAGGTCGAAGGTCCACTCCGACTGTTCGGGCAGGGCGCGCGGATGTTTTGGATCTCTTGGCATCATGCCCCCTGGTCTATTTGGCCTGCTTTTTGAACAGTTCGCGGAAGACGGGATAAATGTCGGCCGGCGTGACAATCTTTTGCATGGCGAAATTCTGGTGATGGTCGCCGACCTCGGCGTACTGCTCCCACAGGTTTTGCGGCGGCCCGTCGGTAATTTCCACGTAGGTGTAATACTGCACCGCCGGCATGATGGTGTTGACGAGCAACTGCTTGCACAGCACCGAATCATTGTCCCAGTTGTCGCCGTCGGAGGCCTGGGCCACGTAGCTGTTCCATGCGCCGCTGCCGTAGCGCTCGCTGATCACCTTGCTTAGCAAATGCAGCGCCGACGACACGACGGTGCCGCCCGATTCGCGCGAGTGGAAAAATTCTTCCTCGTCCACTTCGGCCGCGGCCGTATGGTGGCGGATGAAGACGACCTCGATCTTGTCGTAGGCGCGTTTTAAAAACAGGTACAGCAAGATGAAAAATCGCTTGGCCGTGTCCTTGCGCGACTCGTCCATCGAACCGGAAACGTCCATGATGCAAAACATCACGGCCTGGGTCATCGGCTTGGGTACCTTCACGCGGTTGCTGTAGCGCAGGTCGAACGGGTCGATGAAGGGAATCGCCAGCAGCTTGGTATGCAGGTGATGGATCAGGTGCTTGAGCTCGATGACGCGCGCATCGTCGAGCGGTATGCCTTCTTCGATCAGCGCGACCAGTTCGCGTTCGGCATGCAGCAAGGACTTGCGCGACGTGCCGCCCACGGCGATGCGCCGGCCCAGCGCACCGCGCAGCGAACGCAGCACGTGGATGTTCGATGGCGTGCCCGACATATTGTAGCCGGCGCGCTGGTTCTTGAATTCGGTGGTGGCGGTCAATTGGGTCTTGACCATATTCGGCAGCTCAAGATCCTCGAAGAAATAATTCATGAATTCTTCGCGCGACAATTCGAAAATGAAATCGTCTTCCGATTGCTGGTCGCTGTTGCCGGCCTTGCCGCGGCCCGCACCGCCGCCGCCGCGCGGCCGGTTGAACTGGTCGCCCTTCTGGTATTCCTTGTTGCCGGGGTTGATGGTTTCCCACACGCCACCGTGGGCGTGGCCAAAATTCGGCTCATTCACATCCTTGACGGGAATCGATACTTTCTCGCCACTTTCGATATCGGTGATCGAGCGGCCCTTGATGGCACGCCCGACAGCGTCCTTGATCTGGCTTTTGTAACGCCGTAGGAAGCGCTCGCGGTTGATCGCAGACTTGTTCTTGCCTTGCAAGCGTCGGTCGATGAGATAGGTCAAAACGGGCCTCCTGCCTTAAACCGTTTACTTCGCGCGCATCGCGCCGCTGTGCAAGCGGGCGGTGCGCGGCCGCGTTGGCGTACCGCCACGCGGCGGACTATGACGACTTGCGTACCCGCAAATACCATTCGCACAGCAAGCGCACCTGCTTGGCGGTGTAACCTTTTTCCACCATGCGGGCAACGAAGTCGGCGTGCTTGTTGGCGTCTTCCGCGCTTGCCTTGGCGTTGAACGAAATGACCGGCAACAGCTCCTCCGTGTTGGAGAACATTTTCTTCTCGATCACGGTACGGAACTTTTCATAGCTGGTCCAGGCGGGATTCTTGCCGCCGTTGGTCGCCCGCGCCCGCAGCCCGAAGTTGACGATTTCGTTTCGGAAATCCTTGGGGTTGCTGATGCCGGCCGGCTTTTCGATCTTTTCCAGTTCGTTGTTCAGCGAATCGCGATCGAAGCTCTCGCCCGTGTCCGGATCGCGGAATTCCTGGTCCTGGATCCAGAAGTCGGCGAACGTGACGTACCGGTCGAAAATATTCTGGCCGTATTCGGAATAGCTTTCCAGGTAAGCGGTCTGGATTTCCTTGCCAATAAATTCGACATAGCGCTGCGCCAGGTGTTCCTTGATATACGAGAAATAGCGCTGTTCGGTCTCGGGCGGAAATTGCTCGCGCTCGATCTGCTGCTCCAGCACATATAACAGGTGCACCGGATTGGCCGCCACTTCGGTGTTGTCGAAGTTAAAGACCTTGGACAGGATCTTGAAGGCGAAGCGGGTCGACAAGCCATTCATGCCTTCGTCCACACCCGCGTAATCGACGTACTCGTGCATCGACTTTGCCTTGGGATCGGTGTCCTTCAGGTTTTCGCCGTCGTAGACCAGCATTTTGGAGAAGATCGATGAATTTTCCGGGTCTTTCAGGCGCGACAGAATGGCGAACTGGGCCATCATTTTCATGGTGCCGGGCGCGCACGGGGCGTTTTCCAGCGACGAATTGCGAATCAGCTTGTCGTAGATCTTGATCTCGTCGGCCACGCGCAGGCAGTAAGGCACCTTCACGATATAAATTCGGTCGAGGAAAGCTTCGTTGTTGCGGTTGTTGCGAAACGTTTTCCATTCCGACTCGTTCGAGTGGGCCAGGATGATGCCGTCGAAGGGAATCGCGCCGAAGCCTTCGGTGCCCTTGTAGTTGCCTTCCTGCGTCGCCGTCAGCAGCGGGTGCAGCACCTTGATCGGCGCCTTGAACATTTCCACGAATTCCATCAAGCCCTGGTTGGCCAGGCACAGGCCGCCCGAATAGCTGTAAGCGTCCGGATCGTCCTGGGCATAATCCTCGAGCTTGCGGATGTCGACCTTGCCCACCAGCGAGGAAATATCCTGGTTGTTTTCGTCGCCAGGTTCGGTCTTGGAAATGGCGATCTGCTTGAGCACCGACGGGTAGCGCTTGACCACGCGGAACTGGTTGATGTCGCCGTTAAATTCGTGCAGGCGCTTGACGGCCCACGGGCTGGGGATGGTGCGCAGGTAGCGACGGGGGATGCCGAAGTCTTCTTCGAGGATCACGCCGTCTTCGTCTTCGTTGAACAGGCCCAGCGGCGACTCGTTGACGGGCGAACCCTTCAGGCAATAGAAGGGCACCTGCTCCATCAGTACCTTGAGTTTTTCCGCAATTGACGATTTGCCGCCACCGACCGGGCCCAGCAGATAGAGGATTTGCTTGCGCTCTTCAAGGCCTTGCGCGGCGTGCCGGAAGTAAGAGACGACTTGCTCGATGACTTCCTCGGTGCCGTAGAACTCCTTGAACGCGGGATAGATCTTGATGACCTTGTTGGCGAAGATGCGCGACAAACGCGTATCGTTACGCGTATCGACCAGCGTGGGCTCGCCAATGGCTGCCAGCATGCGTTCCGGGGCGCTGGCGTAGGTCTGCTTGTCCTTCTTGCACAGTGTCAAATACTCTGAGAGGGAATATTCCTCTTCCCGGGTACGCTCGTAGCGAGCTGCGTAGTTGTCAAAAATGGTCATTTGAATGTCCTTTAATGGGCTAACACTACATCACTGTCACTGGCAGGGATTTATTGGCGTTCCGTCCAGGCCGATTGCTTTGCGTACTCCTCTTTGAATCGTTACGACCATTCCAAGTTCCAATCTTTCTGAAACAAAAAAACGTGTAACGACGTTTTATTTTTGTTCCGGATTCCTCCGGTGAATTGTGCGTGCTGCAAGGTATTCTTACGCCTATGAAATTAATTATGTGCCTAATAGTTCTGGAAGTCAAAGCAATGTCGTGTGAGCGAATGTAACCGAATTAAGCGGTTGATTTAAAACGAAAAAAGTTCAACTTTATGTGGATAAAGCGTGACGTTTCGGGGTGATTCATCGCGCTTTCATATGCTTATTGCCACACGCTTTAGAGGGGCCGGGAAAGTAGTGCGCCGCATCCACAGAGGGCCGTTACATAGTGCACGATCTGGGCGGCCGATGGCGCACGAACATGGCGCGCGTGTCACACTTTCAAGGCCCGTCCAATCGGTCCGGCGCGCTTGCGCTACACTGCATGATTTGCAGCACGCCCCACCAACGCCACGGAGTATCCTCATGCCGAACGACCAACTGCGCGCCATTGTCCAACAGATGCCGAAGGCGGAATTGCACATCCATATCGAAGGTTCGCTCGAGCCCGAGCTGATCTTTGCACTCGCGCAGCGCAACGGCATCTCCCTGGCTTACCCATCGGTCGACGCCTTGCGCGCCGCCTACGCGTTTACCGATCTGCAATCGTTCCTGGACATTTATTACGCCGGCGCCAGCGTTCTCATTAAGGAGCAAGATTTTTATGACATGACCGCGGCCTACCTGGCGCGCGCGGCAGCCGACAATGTGGTGCATGCCGAAATCTTTTTCGACCCGCAAACCCACACCGAGCGCGGCATTGCCTTCGAGACGATGATCAACGGCATCTGGCGCGCCTGCCAGGATGGCCCCATCAGTGCCGGCCTGATCATGTGTTTCCTGCGCCACTTGTCCGAAGAGGAAGCATTGGCCACGCTCGAGGATGCCTTGCCGTTTCGCGACAAGCTGATCGGCGTCGGCCTTGACTCTTCGGAGCAAGGCCATCCGCCGGAAAAGTTCGCGCGCGTGTTCGCCCGTTGCCGCCAGCTGGGGCTGCACCTGGTGGCCCATGCCGGCGAGGAAGGTCCGCCCGCCTACATCAGCACCGCGCTCGACGTGCTGCAGGTGGAGCGGATCGATCACGGCGTGCGCTGCCTGGAAGATGCCGCGCTCACCAGTCGCCTGGCGCGCGAGCAGGTGGCGCTGACCGTGTGCCCGTTGTCGAACGTCAAGTTGCGCGTGTTTGGCGACATGGGATCGCACAACTTGCTCGACTTGCTCGACGCCGGTCTCTTGGCCACGGTCAACTCGGACGATCCCGCGTATTTTGGCGGCTACATGAATGATAATTTCCTGGCCGTATTTGATGCCTTGCCGCTCAGCCGTGTGCATGCCCAGCGCCTGGCCCGCAACAGTTTCCTCGCCGCCTTTCTCGATCCCGTGCAAAAGCAGGGCTACCTCGATGAAGTCGACCGTTTTTTCGCCACTATATAAATAGACGCGCCAACTCCTTTCCCGATGCCGACCGTCATGTCCACTCCCATGCGCACCCCGATCCTCGCCCAATCCCTGCGCATGACCGCGCGCGACTGGCGCGCCGGCGAGCTGCGCTTTTTGCTCATTGCCCTGATTGTTGCCGTGTCCGCGCTGTCGGCGGTGGGGTTTTTCATCGACCGCATGCGCGCCGGGCTAGAGCGTGATGCGCACCAACTGCTCGGCGCCGACCTGCTGATCAACGCCGACTCCCCGCTGCTGCCGGCCTGGCGCGCGGAAGCGTTGCGGCGCGGCCTGGTGCTGGCCGACACCGTCACCTTTCCCAGCATGGCGCAGGCGGGCGAGGGCGAGCAGTCGGTGGCCCAGCTGGCCTCGATCAAGGCCGTCTCGCCCGGCTACCCATTGCGCGGGCAACTCAAAATCACCACCGACGCATCGCAGGCCACGTCCGCGCTCGGCGTCAAGACCGACGCCACGCCGGCCAGCGGCACGGTCTGGGTCGACCCCAACATCCTTACTGCCCTCAAGAGTCGCGTGGGCGGCACCATCAAGGTGGGCGACAAGGATTTCACGATCACGCAACTGATCGCCTCCGAGCCCGACCGGGGCGCCTCGTTCGCCAATTTTGCGCCGCGCGTGATGCTCTCGACGGCCGACCTGGCCGCCACGGGCCTCATCGACAACGGTTCGCGCGTGACGTACCGCCTGCAAGTGGCCGCGCCGACTTCCCGCGCGCTGCCCGCCGTGGCCGCTTACGAAGCCTGGCTCAAAGAGCGCATCGAGGCCGGCGCCATCAAGGGCGTGCGCGTCGAGTCGCTTGAAAACGGGCGCCCCGAAATGCGCGCCACGCTGGAGCGCGCCGACCGCTTCCTGTCGCTCGTTGGCCTGCTTTCGGCGATGCTGGCGGCGGTGGCCGTGGCGATGGCGGCGCGCCGCTTCATGCTGCGCCACCTGGACGCCTGCGCCATGCTGCGCTGCCTGGGGCTCACGCAAAACCAGGTCACGGTGCTGTACCTGACCGAGTTCGCGCTGGTCGGCCTGGTGGGCAGCGCGCTGGGCGTGCTGGTGGGGCTGGGCGGGCATCTGGTGCTGCTCGAACTGATCGGCAAACTGATCGAAACCGAGCTGCCGCCGGTGTCCTGGATGCCGGCGCTGCAGGGCGTCGTCACCGGCATGCTGCTGCTGGTCGGCTTTGCGCTGCCGCCCATCCTGCAACTGCGTAACGTGCCGCACAACCGCGTGATCCGGCGCGAGCAGGCCGCTCCCGCACCGCTGGCGCTGGCCACCTACGCGCTGGGCGTGATCGTGTTTGCGCTGCTGCTGCTGTGGCAGGCGGGCGACCTGAAACTGGCGCTGGTCACGGCCGTCGGCTTTCTGGGCGCCTTTGGCGTGTTCGCGCTGGCCGGCTGGCTTGGCCTGCTCTCGCTCAAGCGCCTGCGCGGCGCCATCGACAACCAGAGCTGGCGCTTTGCCGTCACCTCGCTGCAGCGGCGCCGCGGCGCCACCATCGTGCAGGTGGTGTCGCTGGCGCTCGGCCTGATGGCGCTGCTGCTGCTGACCGTGGTGCGCGGCGACCTGATGGCGGCCTGGCGCAGCGCCACGCCGCCGGACGCGCCGAACCGCTTCATCATCAACATCATGCCCGACCAAAAGGCGGATGTGGCGCGCCGCCTGGCAGCGGCCAAGGTGGCCGCGCCGGTGCTGTACCCGATGATCCGCGGGCGCCTGACGGCCGTCAACGGCGTGCCGATCACCGGCGCCACTTATGAAGATGAAAACGCCAGGCGCATGTCGGACCGCGAATTCAACCTCTCGACAACCACCGACCTGCCGCCCACCAACCGCATCGTGGCGGGCACGTGGTACCAGGACAAGCCGGGCGTGGCCGAAGCATCGGTCGAGCAGGGCATCGCCACCACGCTGCGCTTGAAACTGGGCGACGTGATGCGCTTCGACGTGGGCGGGACGCTGGTGGACGCCAAGGTCACCAGCTTGCGCAAGCTTGAATGGGGTTCGATGCGGGCCAATTTCTTCGTCATCATCAATCCGTCCGCGATGGCGAACACGTCCCAGACCTACATGACCGCCTTCCACCTGCCGCAAAACGCATCGGGACTGACCAATGAACTGGCGCGCGCCTATCCTAACGTATCGGTGATCGACGTCTCGGGCATCATCCGCCAATTGCAAGATGTGCTTGACCAGGTGGTGACGGCAGTCGAGTTCCTGTTCGCCTTCACGCTGGCGTCGGGAGTGCTGGTGCTGTATGCGGCTTTGATGGGTTCGCAAGATGAACGCACGCGCGAGTCGGGCTTGCTGCGGGCGCTGGGCGCCACGCGCCGGCAGCTGGCGCGCGCGCAGTGGATCGAGTTTTCGCTGGTGGGCGCCCTGGCCGGCCTGTTGGCCGCGAGCGGCGCGGCGGCGCTGGGGTGGGCGCTGGCAACCTACCAATTCAAGTTCGAATGGACGTTCAGCCCGACGGTATGGCTGGCCGGCGTGGTGGTGGGCGCCGCCTGCGCCGTCATCGGCGGCTGGCTAGGATTGCGCCACGTCCTCAGCCAGCCGCCCCTGCAAACGCTGCGCGAAGCCTGACCCCGGGTGCCGTGATGCAGTCGCGAATTGTTACAGCGCCGGTTCGCGCTCGTGCAGGTAGTCGGAAAACGAGGTGGCCATCTCCGCCAATTCGCCCGGCGCCAGCTTGAACAAGGCCCAGTAATATTTTTGGGCGCCCTCGCACACCTGCGCCGGCGCGATGTATTTGTGCCAGCCGGCCGCAAAGTCGGCCGAGTACATGCCGTCGCCTTCGCGAAACCACGGGATGATGCAGCGCTCGCGCAGCGCCACCAGCAACGATTGCGGCGCCTCGTTGTCGCAGGCGACTTCATAGTGCGACGTCATGCTGGCCTCGGTTTCGACCACCATCAACTGCGCCTGCCCGTCGGCGTCGTACATCAAGATGCCGGCCGGGTTCGAGAACACGTAATGCTCGACGATCCGCTGCTCTTTGAGGATGCCCTTGACCAGCTGCGCGAACACCGGGTCGCTGACAAAGCTGTAATTGTGCAGCGCGAGCAGTTCACGCAGCGGATCGGACCTGGCTGCGAAATATTCGCGCTGGAGCGCCACGATCTCGGCCTCGAGTTTGTCGAGCGCGTCGTCGTCGCTCTTTTTGATGTAGCGGTCGATCAGGCCGCGGTTGAAGGCGTCCACCGCCACCTTTTCATCGGCCACACCGGTAAACAGAATCTTCTTGCAGGGCAGGTGGGCCAGCGCTTCGCACAGCTGCACCCCGTTCATCTGCGGCATCGAGTAGTCGACCACGAGCACCGAGGGCGTCACGAAGCGCCTGCGCTCAAAGCTGATGCGGTGGATCTGGTCGACGTCGAAGGTGACGTTGGCCTGTTCGTGCGAATTGGGATAGGTGTCATAGCTGGCGCACAGCTTGTTTTGGTGCGCCTCGTCGCGCCCGCCCTGGCCCGTCAGCCACGCGATCGCGGAACTGGTGTCGTGGAAGGCTTTGCTGGCCAGCGCCGGGTCGAGCTGGAACGAGAGGCTTTTCAGGAAGCTGTCGCTGTCGTCGATCAGGACGGTCAGGCTGGGATGGTGATAAATCGGCAGTGGCATGGAGCGGTATCCTGACAGAGTGGGGGCGATTACTTTGCTTTGGCGAGTTGGACCGGGGGGAATTCGAGGACGAAAATGGTGTACGCCCACTCGCGCGAGACGCAGCGGATGCGCGCCTTCCAGGCGTCCACGATTTCCTTGCACAGCGCCAGGCCGATGCCCGATCCCGATTTGGGCGGGTACGAATAAAAGCGCTTGAAGATCATCGGCAGCTGTGGCGCCGGAATGCCGCAGCCGGTATCGATGAACAGCAAGCGCGGGGTGGCGCGCTTGCCGTCGATGATGATCCGGATGCGACCCTTGCCGGCGCGGTGCAGCGCCTTGAGCGCGTTGCGCAGCAGGTTGAGCAGGATGACGACCGACAGTTCATGCTTGCCGGCGAAGGTGAAGTCGGCCCGCACGTCGATCCTGACGGCGTCGCGCTGTGACTGCGCGGTGAACGGATAGCGCCGCATGACCGATTCGACCACCTCCTGCATCGAGACATATTCGTCCGCTTCAAGCTGCTCGTTGACGGCCGCCGCCGACAGCAGGAACAGGTCGACCATGTGGTTCATGTGGTGCACTTCGTGCTGGATGCGCGTCATCGCTTCGCTCATCTCGTGCCAGTCGGCAGGCGACGGATTGGCAGCCGCGTTCAGGCGCCGGTGGATGCCGCGTACATTGGCGTCCACGCTCACCAGGGGCGTTCGCAATTCATGCGAAACTGTGGCCAGGCCCTGCGCCATGCCGGCCAGCTTTTCGTTAGCCAGCACGCGCCGCCCGACCTTGGACACCGCCACCACGACAATGGTAAAGGCGTAGATCGGCAGGTTTTGCAGTACCTGGTGGCTGCTTAAAAAAGCCGGGTCGCCAACCAGCGCGAACAGCGCGCAGGCGGCGGCCACGCCGGTCGCAAACGACATCAGCGCCCACGCGGTCGAGAAGTGAAACAGCACGATCAGCGCCACCAGCAGCGACTGGCTCCACACGCCGGAGGCATGGTTCATCAGGAACAGGAAGGTGAACTGGAATGGCAGTACGTAGGTGACGGCCACGAACAGGTAAGTGTCGCGCAGCGGGCCCTTGAACAGCGTGCCGGCCCATGGCGCCGGCACGCACAGGGCCGCTCCCACCAGGCGCAGGGGCAGGCTCTCGTAGGCCTGCGGGAAGACGTAGGTCCAGATCAGGTAATAAGTGGGCATGCCGAGGCAGCCTATCCACGCCAGCACGATGTAGCGCCAGGTGGCGTGATCGAATTTGCGTTCATAGCGCTGCACGGCCCGCAGCGAACTTTGCTGCAGCCGGCGTCTGGTCGTTTCAAAAGTGCGGCTCAGCAAGCCCATCTGCAGCCATCTCGTAAGTTCTTGATATTTATCAAATTGATTCGCATCAATCGTAATCCTGTCTTATGTTGACAATGGATAACTTGATTTAGATCAAACATCGTCGATGTTGCACCAATGCCAATAATTGAAGGCAGAAAATGAAATTTCTTTTCTCAGGAGAAATCATCATGACATCTGCCGCAAATCAAACGTTAAACCCCATCCGCGCCGAATTGCGCATGCCTTCTTTCGTAACAAAGCGTATGGACGAGCATTATGTGACGCGGGTTCAACAACTGCTCGGCGGTGAACACATGCATGTGTGGAAGCCGGCCGGCGCCGGCGCACTTATGCTTGCCGGCAACGATTACCTGTGCATTGCCAGCGAGGGTAAGCTGCTGGCGGCCCAGGCGCGTGCGCTAGGCGCTCACCAGGGCATGCTGATGTCGTCGGTGTTTCTGCAGGAAGGCAGCAGCCAGCACCGGCTGGAAGCCAAATTTGCCGCCTTCATGGGCGCCGAGGATGGCATCCTGGCGCAATCCGGGTGGGCTGCCAACGTGGGCCTGCTGCAGACGATCGCCGAACCGGGCGTGCCGGTCTACCTCGACATGCTGGCCCACGCCTCGCTGTGGGAAGGCGTGCAGTCGGCGCAGGCGCTGGGCGTGCCTTTTTTGCACAACGATGCGGGCCACCTGGCGCGCCAGGTCGCCAAGCACGGCGCCGGCGTGATCGTCGTCGATGCTCTCTACAGTACCAATGGCAGCATCGCGCCGCTGCATGAGATTGTCGCCATTGCCGAACGCAGCGGCAGCATCCTGATTGTCGATGAATCGCATTCGCTCGGCACGCATGGGCCGCGCGGCGCCGGCATCGTGGCCGAACTGGGGCTGGCCGATCGGGTGCACTTTCGCACCGCCTCGCTGGCCAAGGCGTTTGCCGGGCGGGCGGGCTTTTTGACGTGCTCGAGTCACTTCAAGGGTTACTTTTTGTCGGCTTCGCGCCCGGCGATTTTCAGCTCCTGCCTGCTCGAACACGAGCTGGCCTGGTTCGACGCCGCGCTCGACTTCATCGCGCTCGCCGACGCGCGCCGCAGCGCGCTGCACGCCAGCGCGCGCACGGTGCGCGCCGGCCTCACAGAACTGGGCTACAACGTTGCCGACGGCAGCGAGCAGATCATCGCGCTTGAAGCCGGGCCGGAGCCCAAGACGCTGGTGCTGCGCAAGGCGCTCGAGCGGCGCGGCATTTACGGCGCCGTGTTCTGCGCCCCGGCCACGGCCAAGAACCGCTCGCTGGTGCGCCTCACGCTCAATGCCAGCATGAACGGGGACGACTGCGCGCGCCTGCTGGACGCCTGCGCCGACATGCGGCGCGAAGTGGACCTGGACGGCTGGTCGTCCACGCGCCGCCTGCGCCGGCTGACGCTGGTATGATGTCGGCCATGGATGAACCACAAACTTTATACAGCGTGATCGGCGGCGGCGAACGCGTGCGCGAACTGGTTGACCGCTTCTACGACCTGATGGAACTGGAACCGGAGTTCGCCGGCATTCGCGCCATGCATCCGGTGCCGATGGACAGCTCGCGCGACAAGCTGTTCATGTTCCTGTCCGGCTGGATGGGCGGCCCGGACCTGTTCGTCGAACAGTTCGGGCACCCGCGCCTGCGCGCGCGCCACCTGCCGTTTGCCATTGGCTCGTCCGAACGCGACCAGTGGCTGCGCGCGATGGCGTGGGCGATGGAAGACATCGGCATCGAACAGCCATTGCGCTTGCGCCTGATGGAGTCCTTCTACCAGACTGCGGACTGGATGCGCAACAAGGCTGACGAATAGATGACCGACACCCAGTTCTGGCTTCTGGCTGCGGCAGTGGTGCTGGTGCTGGTGCTGCAGGTGGCAGCGCTGTTGCGCGCCGGCGCCGTAGATGCGCTGGAGCGCCTTGAACGCGAGTTGCGCCTCGAGGTGCAGGGCGGCGCCCAGGGCACGCGCCAGGAACTGGCGGCGGCATTGGCGCAGTACCACGGCGCCACCGTCCAGCAGCTTGACAGCATGCGCCAGCAGATCCACGTGGCCAGCAGCAGCGGGCGCGAAGAGCAAGGGGCCACGCTCAAACGCTTTGCCGACACCATGAACCAGACCCTCTCGACGCTGACCGAGTCGAACGCGCAGCGCATGCTGGAAGTGCGCGCCACGCTGGAAGCGCGCATCAAGGACCTGCAGACCGACAACGGCACGCGGCTCGAGGAAATGCGCAAGACGGTCGACGAGAAGCTGCACGCCACGCTCGAGACGCGCCTGACCGAATCGTTTCGCCACGTCTCGGAGCGGCTTGAAAAAGTGCACCAGGGACTGGGCGAAATGCAGCAGCTGGCGATCGGCGTGGGCGACCTGAAGCGGGTGCTCACCAACGTCAAGACGCGCGGCACCTGGGGCGAAGTGCAGCTGGAAATGCTGCTCGAACAGGTGCTCACGGTGGACCAGTATGCCAAGAATGTGGAGACGATTGCCGGCAGCGGCGCGCGGGTGGAGTTTGCGATCAAGCTGCCCGGGCAAATCGACGGCGGCGCGCCGCTCTGGCTGCCGATTGACGCCAAGTTCCCCAAGGAGCAGTACGAACGCCTGATCGACGCGGCCGAGCGGGCCGACGCCGACGGCGTGGCCCAGGGTGGGCGCGAGCTGGAACGCGCGGTGCGGCTGGAGGCGAAAACGATCTGCGACAAATACGTCTCGCCGCCGCAGACGACCGACTTTGCGATCCTGTTCCTGCCTACCGAAGGCTTGTATGCGGAAGTGATGCGTAGGCCCGGCCTGGCCGACGACCTGCAGCGCACCTTGCGCGTGTCGATTGCGGGGCCGTCGACGCTGGCGGCCATTTTGAACAGCTTGCAGATGGGCTTTCGCACGCTGGCGCTGGAGAAGCGCTCGTCTGAAGTGTGGCAGGTGCTGGGCGCGGTCAAAACCGAGTTCGGCAAGTTCGGCGACGTGCTGTCGCAGACTAGGCTGACGCTGGAACGGGCGGCCAAGAACATTGAGAACGCGGAAGTGCGCAGCCGCCAGATGGCGCGCAAGCTCAAGTCGGTCGAAGCGCTGCCAAGCGAGGCCGCCCAGCTGATGCTGGGGCCGGAAGAAGACAGCCAGGGGCCGTAGGGCGGATAAGCGCAAGCGCAATCCGCCATGCGCCGTCGGCGACGCTTGGCGGATTGCGCTTCGCTTATCCGCCCTACGATGGCTTCTACACCAGCCCGTCGAACAGCATGATGTCGACCGTGTCGCCGGCGGCCGGAAGAAGACAGCCAGGGTCCGTAGGGCGGATAAGCGTAAGCGCAATCCGCCGTGCGCCGTCGGCGACGCTTGGCCGATTGCACTTCGCTTATCCGCCCTACGATGGCTTTTACACCAGCCCATCGAACAGCATGATATCGACCATGTCGCCGGCGGCCGGAAGAAGACAGCCAGGGTCCGTAGGGCGGATAAGCGCAAGCGCAATCCGCCATGCGCCGTCGGCGACGCTTGGCCGATTGCGCTTCGCTTATCCGCCCTACGATGGCTTTTACACCAGACCGTCGAACAGCATGATGTCGACCATGTCGCCGGCGGCCACGTTGCCTTGTTCGTCGTGCAGCACCACCATGCAGTTCGCCTCCGACATCGAGCGCAAAATCCCCGAGCCTTGCGAACCGGTGATGCGCACCTGCTGTTGGCCATCCTCGCCGAGCGCCAGGATGGCGCGCTGGTATTCGGTGCGGCCCGGCTTTTTGCGGATCGGCGCCGCCGCCCTGGCCTTGACCAGCAACAGCGGCGCCTCGGCCCCCATCATGCGCAGCAGCGCGGCGCGCGCGAAAAAGTAGAACGACACCATCACCGCCACCGGATTGCCGGGCAGGCCGAACAAGAATGCCGTATGGCCGTTCGCGGCGACGCGACCAAAAGCGAGCGGGCGGCCCGGCCGCATGCCGATTTTCCAGAACGTGACGTCGCCCATTTTGGCCATGATGTCGCGCGTGTAGTCGGCCGCGCCGACCGACACCCCGCCCGAGGTGACGATGGCGTCGGCGCCGGCACACGCTTCGCGCAGCGCCGCTTCCAGCGCTTGCGGCTCGTCGCGCACAATCCCCATGTCGATGATCTCGCAACCGAGGCGCGTAAGCATGCCGAACAGCGTGTAGCGGTTGCTGTCGTAGACGCAGCCGGCATCCAGCGGCTCGCCAAGCGAACGCAATTCGTCGCCGGTTGAAAAAAAGGCGACGCGCAGGCGGCGCCGCACGCGCACCTGCCCGATGCCGAGCGAGGCCAGCAAACCCAGGTCGGCCGGGCGGATGATCTTGCCGCTTTTCAGCGCCGCGCTGCCGGCCATCAAGTCTTCGCCGGCGAAGCGGCGGTTCTCGCCAATGCCAATGGAACCGGGCGCGATGGTGATACTGTGCTCAGTGATGGCCGCCACGTGCTCTTGCGGGATCACGCTGTCGCAGCCGGCCGGCATCACGCCGCCCGTCATGATACGGATACACTGGCCAGGCCCAGGAACTGTATCAGATGGCCGGCCCGCGTAGACAGTGCCGACCACCGACAGCGTGGTCGGCCCGTGGGCGTCGAGTTCGGTGCCGCGCAAGGCATAGCCGTCCATCGCCGAATTGTCGTGCGCGGGCACGCTGATCGGCGAGATGATGTCGGCCGCCAGCACGCGGCCAAGGGCCGACAGCAGGGCGACGTCTTCGACGCCGCCGACCGGTTCGATGAATTGGCTGATGATGCGCTGCGCGTCGCGCACCGGCAGTGCATCGGGATCGTAGCCGGCCAGGCAGCTCGTGACTTCACTCAGGGTGGGAGAACTCATGCGTCTTTGTCGTCTTCATATTGCTGCAGTTCGCGCAGGGTATTGATGTTGCGGAAGGCGCCGGCGTCGGCAAAGCGCGCGCGCGCCACATTGATGCCGGCGTACCAGCCGTCCATGCGTCGTCCTCCGCCGGCCAGGTAGGCTGACAGCTGTGGCAGGGCGCTCGCTTTGATCAGCGCGAACACGGGATGCGGCTGGATGCGCGTGGTGCCGTCGCCAGAGACTTCTTCGGTCTCGGCCAGCGCCAGGTCGGCGCCGGCGTCCTGCATGGCCGCGTGCAGGCGCGCCACCAGGTCTTGCGGCAGAAAAGGGGAGTCGCAGGGAGCACTCACCAGCAGATCGGTGCGGCAGCGGCGCAAGCCCGTTTCCAGCCCGGCCAGCGGGCCTTCGAAGCCGGCCAGGTCATCGGGCCAGACTGGCGCGCCGAAGGTTGCATAGGTCTCCAGGTTCTGGTTGGCGTTAATGGCGATGGATGCGACCTGCGGGGCCAGCGTGCGCATCACGTGCGCTACCATTGCCTGGCCGCGAAACGGCTGCAAGCCTTTGTCGACCGTACCCATGCGGCTGCCGCGTCCGCCCGCGAGAATGAGGCCGGTGATGGTTGCGGGATCGATCGTCAATCAGCCTCCGATATACGACATCTCGACCCTGCGCTCGCCCGGCGCTTCGGCGTTGGCGATGCCGCTGGTGCTGATGGTGTTGATGGTGCGGGTTTCGGAATAGCGGTCGGCGCGCACGCGCCACAAGGCGCCAATCGCGCTCGACATTTCGGCATCGCTGCGACCGTCGCGCAGCAGTGCGCGCAGGTCGTGCCCGCGGGTGGCGAACAGGCAGGTGTACAGCTTGCCCTCGGTGGACAGGCGCGCCCGCGAGCAATCCTTGCAAAAGGCTTGGGTCACACTGGAAATCAAACCGATTTCGCCCTCGCCGTCGGCATAGCGCCAGCGCGCCGCGGTTTCGCCGGCGTAGTTGGCGAGCACCGGTACCAAAGGCATCTCGGCGGCGATGCGGCGCACCACCTCGGACGAAGAAATGACTTCGGCCAGGTTCCAGCCGTTGGAGGCGCCCACGTCCATGTATTCGATAAAGCGCAGGATGGATGGCGTGCCTTTGAAGTGGCGCGCCATCGGCACGATTTGCGCGTCGTTCATGCCGGCCTTGACGACCATGTTGATCTTGATGGGGCCAAGGCCCGCAGCATGGGCCGCGTCGATCCCGGCCAGCACGTCGCCGACCGCAAAGTCGACATCGTTCATGCGCTTGAAGGTGACGTCGTCGAGCGAGTCGAGCGAGACGGTGACGCGGTTCAGGCCCGCATCCTTCAGGGCGCGGGCTTTTTTTGCCAGCAGCGAACCGTTGGTGGTCAAGGTCAGGTCGAGCGGGGCGCCGGAAGGCGTGCGCAGGGCACTGAGCATGCCGATCAGTTTTTCGACATTCTTGCGCAAGAGCGGCTCGCCGCCGGTCAGACGCAGTTTTTCGACGCCGTGCGCGACGAACAGCGCGGCCACGCGCGTGATTTCCTCGAACGAGAGCAGCGACGAATGGGGCAGGTAGGCGTAGTCCTTGTCGAACACTTCCTTGGGCATGCAGTACACGCAGCGGAAATTGCAGCGGTCGGTAACCGAAATGCGCAGGTCGTGCAGGGGGCGCCCCAGCGCGTCGGCCAGCAGCCCGGTGGGCGCTTCCAGTTGCGCGGGAATTGCGGGGGCGGGCGAACGGGCGTCGCCCAGCATGATGATTTTTTCGGCCATGCCAGTACGATAGCACGAGGGCCGGATATGCACAGGTGGGCCTCGCTTTGACGGGGAAAGCTGGCGAAAAAAAAGGGAAGCACGAAGCTTCCCTTTTTAAGATCGCTACCGGATTACTGGCGGCTAGTGTCCACCTGGATCAGTGGCTCGTCCACCTGCGGCGGCAACGGCTTGCGCTCGCGCGGTACGTGTACTGGCTGGGCCGCCTGGGCTGCCGCTTCCTGGGCTGCGCGCAGCTTGTCAGGATCGGTCGCCGCCAGCGTCAAGCCAGCCGAGCTGAGGATCTCATTCAGATCCGCAACGGGCTTGATGACGGCTGGGGCTGCTACAGGTACTGGCGCAGGGGCTGCGGCAGGCGCTGGTGCAGGTGCAGGCGCAGGTGCAGGGGCAGGTGCAGGTGCAGCCTCAACCACTGCTGCAGCTTCGGCAACTGGTGCCGGCGCTACCTCGACCACGGCATCAGCTTCGGCTTCCGGCGTGAAAATGGTCTGCGGGACCACGGGGGCAGGAGCGGCAACGTCGACCGCTGCTTCGACGGCAACGTGCGCTGCGAGCGTTTCCTCGGCAACGATCACCGTGGCAGGTTCGACAACCACGACCGGCTCCGGCGCTGCAACGACAGGTGCCGGTGCAGGAGCTGGTGCAACATCTACAGCAGGAGCAGCTGCAAGGGCGGGAGCCGGTGCAGGTGCAACGGCAACCGCAACAGGAGCAACAGCGGCAGCATGACGGTATTCCGACACCGGTACCGGCGCTGCAACGGCAGCAACAGGCTCCGGCGCTTCGACCGGTGCATAGGCGGCAACTGGCTCTGGCGTTTCCACCGGTGCATAGGCTTGCATCGGCGCGGCAGCTTGCTCAGTAGCTACGGCAGGTGCTGCCGGAACCGTAAAGCTTGCTTCGTGCGCAACGCCGTCGGCATCGTTCTCGCCGGCGTCGTTCTCGGTGCCTTCGCCGTCCACGCCTTCAACGCCCTCGCCACCTTCGCGGTCGCGGCGGTTGCGGTTGCGGCCACCACGACGGCGGCGGCGGCGCGGCTCGTCGCCATTGGCTTCGACTTCGATCTCTTCGCCGTTCGGGCCGATGGCGGTCACCATTTTTGGCGCCACGATCACGTCGAGTTCGCCGACAGGACCGGCGTTTTGCACTTCAGCTGCGAACGGAGCGGCTGCCATCTCATCGAGCTTGCTTTCGGCTACCGGGGTGCGGTAGTCGGCGCGCTCGCGCGGTGGGCGCGGGGTGCGCTCAGGGCGCTCGCCGCGTTCAGGACGCTCGCCACGTTCGGCGCGCGGCGCCGGCGCCGGCGTTGTAGAGACGTCGGCCGGATCGCGCGCTTCGCGTGGCTCGCGCGGTGGGCGCGGCGTACGGGGCGGGCGCACCGGCTTGTCGGCATCGGCTGCCTTGACGCTGTCGTTTTCGCTTGCAATCTTGCTGCCCGGCTCGCGTTCTTCACGTTCGCGTCCGCCCGGCTTGCCGCCACGGCTGCGGCCACGGGGGCTGCGGCTGTTGCGGTCGGCCCCATTGCGATCGGTTGCCGTGGTTAATGCGGTCTTGACCGGCGCCACTGGCGCTGGTGCAACAACTGCAGGCTCTTCGACCCCGCGGAAGAAGTTCATCACCTTGGTGAAGAAACCCACTTCCACTGGTGCAACGAGAACGGGCACCGGCACGGGGACTGGCAGCGGCTTGGGCGCTTCGGTACGGTCGACCATTGGCGCTGGCTGGGCCGGGGTAATCGTCTTGACGACGGCTTCCTGGCGCGGCTTGGCTTCTTCTTTCTCGCGCTTGCTGTAGCCCATGTCGGTTTCCGCCGACTCGGCCAGACTGTAGCTCGACTGCACGTCTTCCAGGCGCGGATCGTCGTGCTTGATGCGCTCGAGCTTGTAGTGCGGCGTGTCGAGGTGCTTGTTCGGGATCAGAATCACGCTGATGCGATGACGGCTCTCGATTTTCAGCACTTCGCCGCGCTTTTCATTGAGTAGGAAAGCGGCAACGTCCACCGGCACCTGCACGTGAATGGTGGCCGAATTTTCCTTCATGGCCTCTTCCTGGATGATGCGCAGGACTTGCAGGGCGGACGATTCGGTGTCGCGGATGTGGCCGGTGCCGGAGCAGCGCGGGCACGTCACGTGGCTGCCTTCGGACAGCGAAGGGCGCAGGCGCTGACGCGACAGTTCCATCAGGCCGAAGCGGGAAATCTTGCCCATCTGGACGCGTGCGCGATCATGGTGCAGCGCGTCTTTCAGGCGTTGTTCGACTTCGCGCTGGTTTTTTGCCACTTCCATGTCGATGAAGTCGATGACGATCAGGCCGCCAAGGTCGCGCAAGCGCAACTGGCGGGCCACTTCTTCGGCCGCTTCGCAGTTGGTATTAAAAGCGGTGGTTTCGATGTCCGAGCCGCGCGTGGCGCGCGCCGAGTTGACGTCGACCGAAACCAGCGCTTCGGTGTGGTCGATGACGATCGCCCCGCCCGACGGCAAAGGCACCGTGCGCGAATACGCCGTTTCAATCTGGTGTTCGATCTGGAAGCGCGAAAACAGCGGCACATCGTCGCTGTAGCGTTTTACGCGGTGCACCATGTCGGGCATCACGTGGCTCATGAACTGGTGCGCCTGCTCGTAGATGTCGTCGGTGTCGATCAGGATTTCGCCGATGTCGGGCTGGAAGTAGTCGCGGATGGCGCGGATAACGAGCGACGATTCCTGATAGATCAGGAACGCGCCGTTGCCCTGCTTGCCGGCGCCTTCGATCGCGCGCCACAGTTGCATCAGGTAATTCAAGTCCCACTGCAGTTCTTCGACATTGCGCCCGATGCCGGCGGTGCGGGCAATCACCGACATGCCTTGCGGCAGGTCCAGCTTGTCCATGGTTTCGCGCAGTTCCTGGCGCTCTTCACCTTCAACACGGCGCGACACGCCGCCGCCGCGCGGGTTGTTCGGCATCAGGACCAGATAACGGCCGGCCAGCGATACAAAAGAAGTCAGCGCCGCGCCTTTATTGCCGCGCTCTTCCTTTTCGACCTGGACCATGATTTCCTGGCCTTCGCGCAGCGCTTCCTTGACCGAAGCGGTACGCACATCGACGCCTTCGCGGAAGTAAGTGCGGGCGACTTCTTTAAATGGCAGGAAACCGTGGCGGTCTTCGCCGTAGCTGACGAAGCAGGCTTCGAGCGATGGCTCGATACGGGTGATGACGCCTTTGTAAATATTGGATTTGCGCTGTTCGCGCCCTGCGGTTTCGATATCGATATCGATCAGTTTCTGACCGTCGACAATCGCGACGCGCAATTCTTCTTGCTGCGTTGCGTTAAACAACATGCGTTTCATTTTTATAAACTCCGCGGCCCGTAGGCCGTTCCAGTGCCGCCTTGTCAGGGCGGCAAAAAGTACAGGGGATGTACGCTAGAAGGGGAGAGCTGGAGGGTAATGCCTTAGCGTTGCGGTGCAGCGATGCGAGAAGCAACGCGGCCGCAACAGGGCGCAGTGAGGTCGATCGACATGCCGAGTGCACGCATCACCTGCAACTTGCCTGTATCGGCCCGGTCAGAACCGGGGGCGCAGGCAAAGCCAGGCGGTGAGCAATTCAGTGAGCCAAACCGTAGCCAGACAACATACCTAACTTCGATACCGAGGCATACTTTCTGCCTATATCCTCAAGCCCTGGTATGAGGCTGAACAATCGGGTCGGGCGAAAACGACAAGCGTTATCGACGCCAACATCCGGCGAGCTGACCATCAACACCGGCCAGCTTGCCAGTACTTATCCTTAAAATTCCAAGCCATCCACATCAGCAGCCCTGCGCGCTATCCGATTACAACAACGGTGCAACCTTGACCCGCGCAAAACTGTGCATACACATTTTTTCCATCGAATTTGCAATTTGGCGAGGCCGATGGAGACGCCCCTGTGTAAAATATCGTTTTAATTCTTACACCAGCAGAGGTTTGACCGCCGCCTGTCGATTATATATTCAAAATGAAGGACTTAGAGAGAATTTCTGGGAAGACAGAGCAAATGAAGATACAAACCGATGTTGCTCCCCCTTCAACACAGGCGACCCCCCAAGCATACTTTGTCACCATCTCCGAAGAAGACGCCGGCCAGCGGATAGATAATTATCTGTTAAGAGTTTGCAAAGGCGTCCCCAAGAGCCATATCTACCGCATCCTGCGTTCCGGCGAAGTACGCGTCAATAAAGGCCGGATCGACCAGCTGTACCGGCTGGTGGCCGGCGACGTGATCCGCATTCCCCCGGTGCGCGTTGCTGAAAAGTCCACGGCCGTGGTGCCGGGCGCAGAATTTACGATTTTGCACGAAGACAGCCATATTCTCGTCATCGACAAGCCGTGCGGCGTGGCCGTGCACGGTGGCTCGGGCGTGTCGTATGGCGTGATCGAACAATTGCGCGCCGCCCGGCCCGACGCCAAGTTCCTGGAACTGGTGCACCGGCTGGACCGCGAAACGTCGGGCCTGCTGATGCTGGCCAAAAAGCGCTCGGCGTTGACCAACCTGCATGAGCAAATGCGCGACGGCCTGACTGACAAGCGCTACCTGACGATGGTGTATGGCGACTGGAAAAATGCGCGCCAGCACATCAAGCTGCCGCTGCATAAATTTACGACGCCCGAAGGCGAGCGCCGTGTCTGCGTGCAGGCGGGCGGGATGGAGTCGCACACCGTGTTCACCTTGTTGCGAAAATTTAACAAATTCGCCTTGCTGGAAGCCGAGCTGAAGACAGGGCGTACCCATCAGATCCGGGTACATCTGGCTTCGTCCGGCTTTGCTATCGCAGGTGACGACAAATACGGTGATTTCGCGCTTAACCGCGTGCTGCTCAAGGCTGATGACACGCGCGGCGCGCTCAAGCGCATGTTCCTGCACGCACATCAAATTACGTTTACCCACCCGGAAACGGGCAAGCCCATGACACTCAACGCGCCGCTGGCCGGTGAACTTGAGCGTTTTTTGCTAAGCTTGGGGAAACCTTTAACTATCGCGACACGCTGATTCTGCGTTTCGCCTTCCGACATTGACAGGAGCCGGCCGCCACAAGCGGCTGAAATACATGGCACGAAAGCAATTTGACCTGATCGTTTTCGATTGGGATGGCACCTTGATGGATAGCACTTCCGCCATTGTGAAGTGCATCCAGGCATCCGCACGCGACCTCGGCTTGCCGATACCTCATGACGACGATGCCTCGCATGTGATCGGGCTCGGCCTGCACGAAGCGATGCAGGCTGTGATGCCCAATATCGATCCGGCGTTCTACCCCAAGATGGTGGAGCGCTACCGCATTCATTTCCTCTCCAAGCACCATGAATTGGTGCTGTTCGACGGCGTACGCGAGATGTTAAATGAACTGTCGCAAGATGGCTATTTCCTGGCCGTTGCCACGGGTAAGAGTCGGGTCGGCCTGAACCGGGCCCTGAACGCCGTCGGCCTGCTGTCGTTGTTTGACGCCACGCGCTGTGCCGACGAGACATTCTCAAAGCCGCACCCGGCCATGCTGCAAGAGCTCACGCGCGAACTGGGCCAGGACTTGAAGCGCACCGTCATGATCGGCGACACCACGCACGACCTGCTGATGGCGAGCAACGCCGGCGCAGCGGCCGTGGCGGTGCAGTATGGCGCCCATCCAAGCGACCAGCTCGACGCGTGCAAGCCGCTGTTTTCAGCCGCCACGGTCGGGGAACTGCACCAATGGCTGGCAACGAACGCATGAGGCTTGACGGCGCCATCTTGGTGTGCGCTTCCGGCGCGGTGCTCGAAGGTGGGCGCGGCGTGCGCTTTGACGTGCGCGCCTTTGGCGACAAGGCAACCGGCTTTGTGGTGCGCTACAGCGGCATGGCCTATGCCTACCTGAACCGCTGCGCCCACGTGCCCATCGAGCTGGACTGGGCGCAGGGCGAATTTTTCGAGTCGAGCGGGCTGTATCTGATGTGCTCGACGCACGGCGCCATTTACGTGCCCGAGAGCGGCTTTTGCGCCGGCGGGCCGTGCAAGGACGGACGGCTGCGCCCGATCGGCCTGCTGGAAGAAGACGGCAATATCTATTGGACGCCCGACGAATTCATCAAGCCGCCGGCGGCCGGACCCACTCCACACGGATGAAGACCCTATGAGCGAGACCCCCCGCAGCGACTTGCCGCACGAAACCCCGGCGCTGACGCTGCCTAATGGCAACTGGGAGCGCGATACGCTGGAAAGGTTGGTGTTCGCCACTGTCAACGAGCGCCGCGCCGCGCGCCGCTGGGGCATTTTTTTCAAGCTCAGTTTTTTACTGCTGGCGTTTTTTGCGCTGTGGTCGCTCTACGACTTCAACTTTACCGGGGCGGACGGCGACTTGGTCGGTAAGCACACGGCGCTCATTGAAATCAAGGGCGAGATCGAAGATGAAGGCAGCGGTTCGGCCGATGTTGTCATTCCAGCGCTAAACAAGGCGTTTTCGGACTTGCAGTCGGTTGCCATTGTGCTGCGCATTAACAGTCCAGGCGGCAGTCCCGTGCAGGCCGGCATCGTCGTCGATGAAATTCAGCGCTTGAAGCGCGGCTATCCGCACAAGAAGGTGTACGTGGTGGTGGACGAAATTTGCGCGTCGGGCGGGTATTACATTGCCGCCGCGGCCGACCAAATTTATGTGAACAAGGCCAGCATCGTGGGTTCGGTCGGCGTGCTGATGGATGGCTTTGGCTTTACCGGCACCATGGAAAAGCTGGGCGTGGAGCGGCGATTGTTGACTGCCGGCGAAAACAAGGGTTTTCTGGATCCGTTCAGCCCGCAGTCCGACAAGCACAAGGCGCATGCGCAATCGATGCTCAACGAAATTCACCAGCAGTTCATCGCCGTCGTGCGCAGCGGGCGCGGTGCGCGCCTGAAGGAAACGCCGGAAACCTTTTCAGGGCTGTTCTGGAGCGGCGCCCGGGCGGTTGACATGGGACTGGCGGACGGCTTTGGTACGGTTGAAACGGTGGCGCGCGACGTGATCAAGGCCGAAGACGTGGTTGACTACACCGCGCATGAAGGCTTGCCGGAGCGGGTGCTCAAAAAGTTTGGCGCGGCGGTGGGTGCCGGCGCAATCAAGACGCTGCATGCTGGCAGCCGGCCGAGCGTCAGGTGAGGTTAATCAATATTTCCCTTGAATGTTGAGACAGGTGTTCTATAGTGGAGATGTAGTCTTTGCAAAGGGGGCAATATAAAAAGTAACTGTGAGTGGACACCAAACCTATAGATGATTCACGGACTGCATTACTATGCGGCATTGAGAGAATTTATATTCCTCGCAAGTTGTCCTCGAATGGGGACCCGAAAACGACAGCGCAATGCTGTCGTTTTCATTTTGTATGCTCAGCATGAGCGAAGTGACGCGCAGCGGCCAAGGATGCACGCCTGCCGGTCGTGGGTCGTGGGTCATGGGTCTTGGGTTGTGGGTCATGGGCCAGTTTTTACCGCTTTCAAAGTCCCTTGATGTGTAATAAAGTGCAATCTTCAAGAACCCACAATTTCTGACTGCATAATGAATATATCCCTGTCCTCTATTGACAAGAGCCGCTTCGGCATCACGACCGCCAAGATGCAACTGTCAGGCGATGAGCCAGTCCCTGATATCAATGCCTGGTGCGACGCAAACTCCGTGGAGTTGCTAATTGCCCGCTGCCGCTGCGACGATATTGCGCTGGTGCAGAAGCTGGAAGCGGATGGGTTTTTCCTGACCGACACGCTGGTGTATTACCGCAACAAGGAACTGACGCAATCGGCAGACGTGCTGAAGGAAGGCTATAGCACGCGCTTCGCGACGGCCGCGGACGCCGCAACAGTCGGTGCGCTGGCGGAGGTCACGTTTGCGGGCTACACTGGGCATTACCATGCCGATCCACGGCTTGCGTCCGCCGATTGCGATGCGGTCTACTCATCGTGGGCGGCGAGTTCTTGCGCCAGTACCGCAGTGGCTGACCAAGTCATATTGATCGAGCATGGCGGCAAAACCGTCGCATTCGCAACGGTGAAAAAGGTCGAAAGTTACATGATGGAGGGGGTGTTGTTCGGCGTGTCACCGGAGCACCAGGGGCGCAGTCTGTACAATGCTTTGATGTTGCTTGCTCAAAACTGGGCAATGAACCATAACTTTAAGCAAATGATTGTCTCCACCCAAGTGACCAACTTGGCCGTGCAAAAAGTATGGTGCCGCCAGCGGTTCGAGCCGTTCAAGAGCTACTATACCTTCCACAAGTGGTTTGCGAAACCGGCCCGCTGAGCCGATCCGTCAGGCATCTACGCGGTCGTTACCGCAGTGAACTTCGTGCGTGCAGGTATGCATGGTAGGTCTGAGCGCGACCGGCCTCGGTTCGCCGGGGCCTTCAAATTGGGAAAATCCGCCGTGTTCGAAAAATGCCGCAAGCCCGCGCTGGGTCTCAGCCACCCAGCGCGCTTGGGGCGACACGCGGGACGTATCGCGCGGCAGAGCGGCGGCGGCGGGCGGCACCTTGCCGCTCCAGCGCGCAATCGCTTCGCGCGTGCTCTGCAATGCCGACATGGCCAGCGCATCGGCTGGCGGAAACTGGTTTGCCGTCAATGTCGGCTCGGTGTGCATCGGATTGCGCATGCTCGTCCTCTTTCTCGTCGCTTTTTATCCTAAGGAGGGTGGTAAGTTACCCTCTTCCTGTTCAGCCGATTCCTAATGATGTCTCAGTGTAACCACGCGATGCCGGTCAAATTTGATTTTGCTCAAAGGTCGGATCGCCGCTTTCTCGAAATGCTGAGAGGGTAGGGAAGTTGTCCTACGTCGTCGTAGTCTGCCACTGTCAGCCGCATGGCGCATCTGTTAAAGTTGCGGCCATGAGTAAATTATCTTTAGACCGCATCCTGCAATCCCAAGGCTTTGGCACGCGCAAGTATTGCCGCGCGCTGATCGACGACGGCGAAGTGGCCATTGCCGGCCAGATCCAGACCAGCTACAAGAACGCCATCGACACGGACGGCCTGGTGCTGACCGTGTTCGACGAAGAGTGGGTGTATCGCGAGCAGCTCTATATTGCGCTGCACAAGCCGGCCAACTTCGAATGTTCGCGCAAACCCAGTCACCACCCGGGCGTGCTGACCTTGCTCCCGGAACAGTTCACCTGGCGCGACGTGCAGCCGGTTGGGCGGCTCGACCACGACACCACCGGCATGCTGCTGATGTCCGACGACGGGCCCTTTATCCACGCCCAGTCTTCGCCCAAGCGCCACATTCCCAAGATTTATCAGGCGACGACCCAGGACCCGGTGACGCCCGAGCTGGTGGCCCAGTTGCTCGGCGGCGTCAAGCTGCATGACGAGCCGGCGCCGCTCGCCGCTGTGACCTGCGTGCAGCGCGGCGTACACTTGCTGGAAATTGTGCTGGAACAGGGGAAATACCACCAGGTCAAGCGCATGCTCGCTGCCGCCGGCAACCATTGCAGTGCCTTGCATCGCGCTGCGATCGGTCAGTTGACGATTGCGTCACTGGGCTTGGCCGAGGGCGAATGGTGCTTTCTGGAGCCTGCCCAGCTCGACCTGCTGGTGCCGCTCGCGTGAAGCTGGCCACCATCAACGACGGCACCCGCGATGGACAGCTGGCCGTGGTCGCGCGTGACCTGAAAACGGCGCACCTGGCCGACGGCATTGCGCCCACGCTGCAAGCGGCGCTGGACGACTGGCCCTTTATCGCGCCCCAGTTGGGCGACTTGTACCAGCTGCTTAATGGCGGACGCGCGGCCAAGAGCTTTGAATTCGACCCGACAAAGTGCATGGCCCCGCTGCCGCGCGCCTACCAGTGGGCTGATGGGTCGGCCTATGTGAACCATGTCGAACTGGTGCGCAAGGCGCGCGGCGCCGAGATGCCGGCGTCGTTTTGGGAAGATCCGCTGATGTACCAGGGTGGCAGCGATGACTTCAGCGGGCCGACGGACGATATTGTCATGGCGCATGAGGAGTGGGGGATCGATTTCGAGGCCGAGGTGGCGGTGATTACGGGCGACGTGCCGATGGGCATCACGCCCGATCAGGCCCAGCTGCATATTCGGTTGCTGATGCTGGTCAATGATGTGTCGTTGCGTAACTTGATTCCCGAGGAGCTGGCCAAGGGTTTCGGCTTTTTGCAGTCCAAGCCGGCGTCGAGTTTTTCGCCGGTTGCCGTCACGCCAGACGAACTTGGCGAGGCCTGGAAGGATGGCAAGGTGCATTTGCCGCTGCGCTCTACCTGGAATGGCAAGCTGGTGGGGCAGCCGAATGCGGGGGTGGACATGGTGTTCAATTTTCCGCAGTTGATTGCGCATCTGTGCAAGACGAGGAAGGCGGGTGCGGGCACGATTGTCGGGTCGGGCACGGTATCGAACAAGGATGCTAAGAAAGGTTATTCTTGCATCGCGGAGAAGCGCTGCCTTGAAATGATTGCCGATGGCGTGGCCAGCACGCCGTTCATGCTGTTTGGCGACACGATCGGGATCGAGATGCTTGACGAGGCGAACCGTTCGGTGTTTGGGGCGATCCGGCAGACAGTAAAGCAGGCCGAGGCGCGCAAGGGACGCTAGAAGCCGTGCCGACGCTTGAGGTACATGGGCAGGATCCACCAGGCCGAGCCGATCAAGGCGGCTATGGTGGCGCCGGCGAGGATGCCGATCTCGGTGCCGAAGACTTCCGCAATGACCAAGTTGGTGCCAAGGATGAAGGCGCAGCCGAGCGCAAAGGAGCCTGCCACGATCTGCCGGCTTGCAATGCGCTTGAAACGCGATTTGCTGATCAGCGGGCGCATCAGTCGGTGCTGGATTGCAGGTGCGCTCAGCAGGACCAAGCTGATCAGGGCACAGAAGAAGGTGACCAGGAACACGTAACGCTGGGTATGGATGATTTGGCGTGCGCTGCCGTTAAACGGCAGGATGATCAGGAATGCGGTCAGCATTTGGGCCCCTGGGAGCAGGATGCGCAATTCGCTCAGCATGTCGGAAAGGTCGCCGTCCTGGTGCAACTCGCCGTTGGCCGGGCTCTGGAGCGGGAGTTGCAGCGCATTTTTGGTCATGACGGTTCTGGAAATAT
The DNA here is from genome assembly GCF_049897805.1 of Massilia sp. TWP1-3-3. NCBI lineage: Bacteria > Pseudomonadati > Pseudomonadota > Betaproteobacteria > Burkholderiales > Oxalobacteraceae > Massilia > Massilia sp. TWP1-3-3. The sequence goes on along the minus strand of NZ_JAFCWX010000006.1, from coordinate 25,747 downwards.
GGGCTGTGCATTCCCGGCGGGAACGGGCTGTAGATAAGTACGACATTACACATTGCCCTATTCTGCTTCCCGCGCGTAATGCAATGTTGCGCAAACGCATATCTCCCTCTTTGATAGGTGGAAAGCGCGCTGGTGAATCAGGTCGGATATAATGCGACGCTACGAACCGTAGTGTCTGCCCCCCCAACTTGCTGCCCGAACAGCTTATAGAGTGGGACGTCAGCAAGTCGGGCGCCTCGAGCACGACACCGCCAACAAGTTGCCCGCTTCGGACGACGGTGGGTTCATTCCTTCCCAATCGTTCTTCGCGGTAGTCATTCCTTTTTGGAAACTTCATTTGACAAGATTGACCAAGAGGGATACGAATTTGTTGTCCTTCGAGTCGTTTGCGGTCTGTGCATGACGCAATTCGTCGCACATTCGCGACCGTCGCACTTGTCCATAATGTTAGAATCACGGGCTTTTGCCAAATCCCGATGCGATGATGCTGAAGGTTGTGCTTGCTGCCATCCTTACCGCGGGCGTATTAAATGGCGGATAGTGATCGCGCGCGAGCGGAACACGCGATAGTTGCGATTCATTTCAAGGTAAGAGACGGAGCACTGTTTTTTGGATGCAAGTTCGTTCATTGATAATTGTGATATTTACCGCCGAACAGTTAACCACATATATAAGCACAGAATGAAGAATATTTCAGTCGCAAGAAACTTGAAACTGGTAGCCGGCGTGATAGCACTGTTCGGATTGTCGTCGGGCATGGCTTTGGGACAAACATTTGATCAGCCTACGGAAGCGCGTAAAGCTTCGCCGTCTTCCGCCGCGTCGGCCGCCGCCGCCGCTCCGGAGAGCTATGGCGAGCGTGGTTTGCCGAGCATTACCAGTTCGCGGCCTGATCCCCGCATGCAGCAACTCCAGCAAGAAGCGCAGCAGCAGCAGCAGCAGCAGGCAGAGCGCGCACGCCAACGTCAACTGGGCAAAATCGGGGTCAACGGCAGGGATCCGAGAGACACATTCGGCGCTTACGTGCAAACAGTAACCGGCGCGCCTTTGGAGCGTTTTGGCAAGGACCTGTTCACCGAAGTGCCGACCACGTTTGCACCGTTTGACGCCGCGCAGGTGAACGGCGACTACGTCATCGGCACCGGCGACGAAATTCAGATCCGCGGATGGGGTATGGTCAGCGTTGACGTGACGTCGACGGTCGACCGCAGCGGCTCGATCTACATACCGCGGGTCGGTGCGGTGAAGGTGGCCGGCGTCAAATACCGCGATTTGCAAGGTTACTTGAAGCAGGCAGTCGGGAAAATTTTCAATAATTTCGAACTGACCGCCAGTATTTCGCAAACCCGCGCCGTGCAGATTTACGTTGTCGGCCACGCAGTACGGCCGGGTACTTACACCCTCAATTCGATGAGCACGTTGTTAAACGCCCTGTTTACGTCGGGCGGGCCGGATTCATCAGGTTCAATGCGCAACATTCAGTTGAAGCGCGGCGGCACGACCGTGGCCAACTTCGACTTGTACGACATGCTGGCCAAGGGCGACAAAAGCCAGGATGCGAGCTTGCGTGATGGCGACGTGATCTACATTCCGGAGGTCGGCCCGCTCGTTGCGCTGACCGGGAACGTGAAGACGCCGGCGATTTTCGAGCTGAAAGGCCCATCGTCGCTGGCTGATATCTTTGGTTGGGCCGGTGGCGTCGATTCCGCTGCGGAGCAGCGAAAGATTGTGGTGGAAAAAACCGTCGACAATAATTACCAGATGGTCGCTGAGCTGATCGCCGACAAGGCGACCATCGCCACGCGCCTGGTCGCGATCCCCATACGTGCGACCGACGTCATCCGCGTGTTCGCGCCCGGCGCTGTGCCGGTTCAGGCCCAACTGCAAAATGAATACGTACGTGTGTCCGGCGAGGCCAAGCAGACCGGCGTTTTCCAGATTCGCAAGGGTGAGACGCTGCGCGAGCTTATGTTCCGGCTCGGTGGTGCCACTGACGCCGGTTATGTTTATGCGACCCAGCTCAAGCGCGAATCCGTCAAGCGGGCGCAACAGGTTAAGCTGAACGAGCTGGCAGACCGCTTCGAGCGTGATGTGGAAAGCGCGGCGTCGAGCCGCGTGTCGGGCACGACCGACAAAGACGCCCTCACGATCCAGGCGGCTGAACTGGAACGTCAGCGCAGTGTCGCGCAAAAGCTGCGCTCCGTGAAGGCCGAAGGGCGCATCGTCCTCGAGCTCGAAGATGGCAATGCTCAGTTGAAGAACTTGCCCGAGCTGGCACTGCAAGACGGCGACAGCGTGTACGTGCCGCGCAAGCCGGGCACAGTCGAAGTGTTGGGCGCGGTATTCCAGTCCAATTCGTTCATTTACAAGCCGCGACGAAACGTCAAGGATTATGTCCTGATGGCTGGTGGCGAGACCGCCTCTGGCGATATGTCCGAAATGTACGTGATTCGCGCCGATGGCACAGCGCGCAGCGGAAAAAGCCGCGGCTGGTTCAGTGGTGTCAGCGGCGTCATTGTCAATCCGGGTGATACGATCGTCGTTCCGGAAAAGGTCGAGCGCGGCTCCTGGCGCCAAAGCTTGAAAGAGTGGACGGCGATCTTCTATCAATTCGGCCTTGGTGCGGCTGGCTTGCGCGTGCTGAAAAACTAGTAGTGGCATGTGGCCGATATCCCCCCACCGAGCGACAAAAATTATTGAAAGCGAACGATGCCTGAACGATTGGAAAGCACTATCCAACACAATCCCGCAGCGGATGAGGACATCAAACTGATTGACGTATTGATCGTCCTGGCCAAGCACAAGGCGCGCATCGCCGCAAGCGCGTTCGCAGGAGCGGTCGTGGTGGCCGGGGTCAGCTTGATGATGCCGAATATTTTTACGGCGGCGACGAAGATCATGCCGCCTCAGCAGGCGCAGTCGAGTGCGGCGGCGATGCTCGGTCAACTCGGCGCCCTTGGCGGCCTGGCAGGTAGTTCGCTTGGCATCAAGACTGCCACCGATACCTACCTTGGTATGCTGTCTAGTCGCACCGTAGGCGATCGTCTCGCAAGCCGGTTCGCGCTGCAAAAGGTCTACGGAACGAAGTTTCAGAGCGACACGCTGAAAGTGTTGGCAACGGCAAGTTCTTTCACGGCCGGCAAGGACGGCATGATCGAAGTGCAGGTCGATGACGTCGACCCCAAGCGTGCGTCGATGCTGGCCAACGCCTACGTGGAGGAATTGCAGAAACTGATGCTGACGTTGGCGGTGACCGATGCAGCGCAGCGCAGATTGTTCTTCGAGAAGCAGCTGCTGCAGGCCAAGCAAAACCTGGCCGAGGCCGAGGTGGCATTGAAACGCATGCAAGAGAAAACCGGCCTGATCCGCTTGGAAGGTCAGGCCGAAGTCATTATCTCGTCGGCTGCCCGGCTGAAGGGACAGATTGCAGCGAAGGAAGTCGAAATGGGCGCCCTGCGCACATTTGCGACGCCGAGCAATCCTGAGATCATTCGAATCGAGCGGGAACTGAGCGGGCTGCGCACCCAACTGGCGAAAGTCGAGACCGGCTTGAGCCAAGGAAGAGGGGATATCTCGCTGTCGACCAGTCAGGTCCCGGAAGCCGGCTTGGAATTCGTCCGGCGCGTGCGCGACGTGAAATATAACGAAGCCATTTTCGAGGTCTTGGCAAAGCAGTTCGAGATTGCCAAGATCGACGAGGCGAAAGACAGTTCCACCATACAGGTGCTGGACCGGGCGATCGAACCGGATCGCAAAAGCAAGCCGAAACGTGCAGTCATGGTGATTCTCGGCGCCCTCGCATGCGCCTTCCTGGCGATTTGCTGGGCGTTTGCCAAGGAGTGGGCCGAAAACGTGAGGGCGCCGTCGCGGTCGGACGAATATGTGCGCCTTGCAGTGCTGCGGCGCCACCTCAGGTGGAGAAAAACCACCGGCTGATTGCCATGGCAATACAGGCGATCTCTGGATTTTTGAAATTATTTGGAATAATATTATGTTGAACAACAAATCTATCTTAATCACTGGCGGTACCGGCTCGTTCGGCAAAGCCTTCGTACGCACCGTGTTGCAACGCTACCCCGACATCAAGCGGCTGGTGATTTTTTCGCGCGATGAGCTCAAGCAATATGACATGGCGCAAGAATTTTCCGACACCAAGTACACGGGCATCCGCTATTTCATCGGCGACGTGCGCGACGAGGCCCGACTGCGCCGCGCTCTCGAAGGGATCGATATCGTCATTCACGCCGCTGCCCTGAAACAGGTGCCGGCGGCCGAGTATAATCCGTTCGAATGCATCAAGACGAATGTTCTCGGCGCCCAGAACCTGATTGAGGCTTGCCTCGACAGCAAGGTGCAACGCGTGGTCGCGTTGTCGACCGATAAGGCGGCTGCGCCAATCAATCTGTATGGCGCGACCAAGCTGTGTTCAGATAAGCTGTTTGTCGCGGCCAACAACATCAAAGGATCACGCGATATCCGTTTCAGCGTTGTTCGTTATGGCAACGTGATGGGTAGCCGCGGGTCGGTCATTCCTTTCTTCCTCGACAAGCGCGCCAGCGGCGTGCTGCCGATTACGGATGCAGCAATGACACGTTTCAACATCAGCCTGCAAGAGGGTGTCGACATGGTGCTGTGGTCGATCGAGCATGCCTTGGGCGGTGAAGTGCTGGTGCCGAAGATTCCGTCCTACCGGATCACCGATGTCGCCGAGGCAATCGGTCCAGAGTGCGCCCGTCCAGTGATTGGCGTGCGTCCCGGTGAAAAAATTCACGAGGAAATGATTACTGCCAGCGACAGTTTCAATACCGTCGACATCGGCAAGTATTACGCCATTCTGCCGATGGGCGCACGTTACTCGATCCAGGACTATTGCCAGCAAATGGGCGGCGTCCCTGTGGCGCCCGGCTTCAGCTATGACAGCGGCACCAACGAGCATTTCCTGACCGCGGCCGAATTGCGGGAACTGATCCAGATCCACGTCGACCCTCACCACAGCGTCGAATGATGGGCACGATTCCGTACGGACGGCAAGACATTTCCGAGGACGATATCGCCGCTGTTGTCGCGGTGCTGCGGTCGGATTTTCTGACGCAAGGGCCGGTGGTGCCTGCGTTCGAGAAATCAATAGCGGATTACTGCGGCGTGGCCCATGCGCTGGCCGTCAACAGCGCCACCAGCGCCTTGCACATCGCCTGCCTGGCCCTCGGCGTCGGTCCAGGCGATCTGGTGTGGACCACGCCGGTGACCTTTGTCGCCAGTGCGAACTGCGCACTGTATTGCGGCGCCGCAGTCGATTTCGTCGACATCGACCCGCACACCTACAACCTCGACGCGGTGGCCTTGGCAGCGAAGCTGGCTGACGCAAAGGTGGCCGGGAGATTGCCCAAAGTCGTCATTCCTGTGCACCTGTGCGGCCAGTCATGCGATATGGCAGCCATTCACGCGCTGGCGCTCGAATACGGCTTTGGCGTGATCGAAGACGCCTCGCACGCGATCGGCGGCCGGTATCTGGGCGAGCCGATCGGCAATTGCCGCTACAGCGACATCACGGTGTTCAGCTTTCATCCAGTCAAGATCATCACCACCGCGGAAGGCGGCATGGCCGTGACCGGCCGTGCCGACCTGGCTGCAGCGATGGCGCTGTCGCGCAGTCATGGCATCACGCGTGAGCCGGCACAGATGAGCCATGCGCCGGATGGCCCGTGGTATTACCAGCAGGTGGCGCTGGGATTCAATTACCGCATGACGGAGTTGCAGGCGGCGCTCGGCGTCAGTCAGATGGGCCGTCTCGACGAATTCGTCGCGCAGCGCCACCGGCTGGCGCGCCGCTACGACACGCTGCTGCAGGCATTGCCGCTGACGCTGCCGTTCCAGCGCGAAGGGACCTATTCCGGCCTGCACCTTTATGTTGTGCGTTTGCATCTGGCCGACATCGGTCGCACACACCTGCAGGTCTTCGAATTTCTACGTGAGCGCGGTATCGGCGTCAACGTGCACTATATTCCCGTTCATACCCAGCCATATTACCGGCAGCTCGGCTTCACGGCCGGGCAGTTCCCGCAGTCCGAGCGCTATTATGCGGAGGCGATCAGCCTGCCGCTGTATTCCGGGCTCAGTTTCGGGGACCAGGACCGGGTGGTGGCCGCTCTCAAGGAGGCGCTATCGTGAGTCCAGGCACTCCCTTGGCACGAATCGGGCTAGGTGCGGCGCAGTTCGGCATGCCATATGGCCGTTTCAACCAGCGCGGCATGCCCACCGACGCCGACGTGGCGGCCATGCTGGCGCGCGCGGCGCAATATGGCTTGTCGTCGATCGATACCGCCCATTTGTACGGCGAGTCGGAGCAGGCGCTCGGACGTTGCGCCGACCTGCTGCCCGCATTCGAGATCGTCACCAAGACGCCGCGCTTTGCCGATGGCGCGATCGGCGCCGAGCAGGCGCAGGCCTTGCACGAGGCGTTCAGCGACTCGCTGCACGCGCTGCGCCTGGCCAGGGTGCACGGCCTGCTCATCCACCATGCGCCCAATCTGCTGGCGCCGGGCGGCGAGCGGCTCTACGAGGCCATGCTCGCGCTCAAGCGCGATGGCGTCGTTACCCATATCGGCGTGTCGGTGTATGACACCGAGATCGCCGAAGCAATCCAGGCGTGTTTTCCGATGGACATGGTGCAGCTGCCCATGAATGTGCTCGACCAGCGTCCGCTGCGCTCGGGCGGCTTGGCGCGCCTGGCTGCGGCCGGGGTCAAGGTGCAGGTGCGCTCGGCATTTTTACAAGGACTGCTGCTGGCTGATCCGGGCACGCTCGATCCTCATTTCACCGGGATTCGCGCGGCCCTGCAGCGCTTCCATGAGTGCGCGGCGTGCGCCGGCATCAGCCCGGCGCACGCCGCCTTGCATTTTTTGCTGGGCAACGCCGACATCGATCGGGTCATCGTCGGCGTCGAATCGGTGGCCCACCTCGACCAGTTGTTTTCCCATTTCCCGGCACCGGCTGCAATCGATTACGCCGCATTTGGAATCAACCAGTCGGAGATTTTGAACCCGGCCATGTGGCCGCAGGAGTCATGATGAAAACCGTCGCTATCGTCCAGGCTCGCATGGGCTCTACCCGCCTGCCCAACAAGGTCATGCGCACGATCGCGGGGACACCGATGATCGAGTTGCTGTTGCACCGGCTGAGCCGTTCGCGCGAGATCAACGAAATCGTCGTGGCCACGTCCGACAATGCGCGCGACGAGACGCTGGCGCAGTTCGTCAAGAAGCTGGGGTACCGCTGTGCACGCGGCAGCGAGAACGATGTTCTGGACCGCTACCTGGTAGCGGCCAGGATGGCCGGCGCCGACGTCGTCATCCGCATTACCGGTGATTGTCCGCTCGTCGATGCGGGCCTGGTCGACGCTGCAGTGGCGCGCTTTCGCAGCGCCGGCGTCGATTACCTGAGTAACGTGGCGCCACCGACCTTTCCGAACGGCCTAGACATCGAAGTGTTTTCGTTCGCCGCACTGGCGCGCGCGGGGCGTGAGACGGACGCCAAATTCGACCGCGAGCACGTGACGCCTTATCTGCGCGAAAGCGGAAAGTTCACGCAGGAAGCGATCGTCGGCAACGAAGATTTGTCCGCGTTGCGCTGGACGGTAGACGAGCCGATCGACCTGGAAGTGGTGGCGAGGGTGTATGCCCATTTCGCGCCGGAAATCGATTTCTCCTGGCTGCAGGTGCTCGCACTGCAGCGCGCACAACCGCAATTGTTCGAAGCAAACCAACAACTGATACGTAACGAGGGATCTGAAATGGGCACCGGCCAAAAACTCTGGAAGCGCGCCAAGAAAATTATTCCTGGCGGCAATATGCTGCTGTCGAAACGGGCCGAGATGTTCGCGCCGGACCAATGGCCTGCCTACTTCAGCAAGGCCAAAGGCTGCACGGTGTGGGACCTGGACGGCAATGCATATACCGACATGTCAATCATGGGCATCGGTACCAACATCCTTGGCTACGGCCACCCGGAAGTGGATGCGGCCGTTCAGCAGACCGTGGTTGCCGGCAACATGTCGACGTTTAACTGCCCGGAGGAAGTGTACCTGGCCGAAAAGCTGATTGAAATGCATCCGTGGGCCGATATGGTGCGCTTGGCGCGCACCGGCGGCGAGGCCAATGCGATCGCGATCCGCATCGCCCGCGCCGCCTCCGGCCGCGACAAGGTGGCCGTGTGCGGCTACCATGGCTGGCACGACTGGTATCTGTCGGCCAATCTCGGCGACGGCGAAAACCTGGCCGGGCACTTGCTGCCCGGCCTCGATCCGGCCGGCGTGCCGCAAAACCTGCGCGGTACGGTGTTTCCATTTACTTACAATAATTTCGAAGAACTCGAGGCCTTGGTCAACGAGCACGACATTGGCGTGATCAAGATGGAGGTGGTACGCAACAAGGGCCCGGAAAACAATTTCCTGCAAAAGGTGCGTCAGTTGGCGACCGAGCGCAAGATCGTGCTGATTTTCGACGAATGCACGTCGGGCTTTCGCCAGAGCTTCGGCGGCTTGCACAAGCTGTACGGTGTCGAGCCGGACATGGCGATGTTCGGCAAGGCGCTCGGCAATGGCTACGCCATCACGGCTACCATCGGGCGCCGTGAAGTGATGGAGGCAGCGCAGTCGACTTTTATCAGCAGCACCTTCTGGACCGAGCGCATCGGCCCGACCGCCGCATTGAAAACACTCGAGGTGATGGAGCGCACCGGTTCTTGGGACACCATCACCAAGACTGGACTGGCCATTCGCGCCGGCTGGCAGAAACTGGCCGATCAGCACGGCTTGCAGATCGACCACTGGGGTTTGCCGGCGCTGACCGGTTTTAGCTTCCTGAGCGAGAACGCGCTGGCCTACAAAACGTTGATCACCCAGGAAATGCTGGCAAAAGGCTACTTGGCCGGCAACAGCGTATACGTCTGCACCGATCACACACCAGCCGTGGTTGATGCTTTCTTCAACGCGCTCGATCCGGTCTTCGCCTTGATTCAGCAATGCGAAGAAGGACGCGATGTGATGGGCCTGCTCAAGGGGCCGCTGTGCCACGCCGGTTTCAAGCGTTTGAACTGATGCAGCGATGAAGGTATGCTTTCGGGTCGATGCGTCGGTCGACATCGGCAGTGGTCATGTGATGCGGTGCCTTGCGCTGGCCGCTGCCTTGCGGTTGGGCGGCGCCGACTGCCATTTCATCTGTCGCGACCTGCCCGGCCATCTGACAGGGGCGGTACGCCAGCACGGTTTCGAAGCAACGCTGCTCAAGCCGGCCGGCGCGTCCTTCGGTGGCGCGCCCGCGCCGGCGCATGCCGCGTGGCTCGGCTGCCGCTGGCAGGACGACGCCGCCGAGGTGGCGCCGCTGTTGGCCGTGCTGCAAGCGGACTGGCTGGTGGTCGATCACTACGCGCTCGACGCGCGCTGGGAATCAATGCTGCGGCGCGACTCCATGCGGCTGATGGTGATCGACGACCTGGCCGACCGGGCCCACGATTGCGACGTGCTGCTGGACCAGAATCTGGGGCGCACCGCCGCGCACTATCGGGACCTGCTGGCGCCGCACTGCCCCGTGCTGGCCGGTCCTGCGTATGCGCTGCTGCGCCCGGAATTCGGGGCGCTGCGCCGGCACAGCCTGGCGCGCCGCGAGGGCGCCGAACTGGCGCGTGTGCTGGTCAATATGGGCGGCGTCGACCAGTTCAACGCGACCGCCGCGGTGCTACAGGCACTCGCGCGCAGCGACCTGGCGCAACAGTGCGCAATCAGTGTCATCATGGGGCTAAATGCGCCATGGATCGGCGCCATCCGGACCCTGGCGGCGAACGCCGCGCGCCCGATCGAGGTGGCGGTGAACGTGTCGGACATGGCGCTCCGCATGGCCGAGAGCGACCTGGCGATCGGCGCGGCCGGCAGTACCTCGTGGGAGCGGTGCTGCCTTGGTTTGCCCACGCTGGTGGTGGTGCTGGCGCCAAACCAGGCGGGCGGCGCCGCAGCGCTCGAGCATGCCGGTGCGGCGCTGGCGCTGGGCACGCCTGCCCAGATCGGCGCGCGCCTGCCGGCGGCGCTGCGGCACATGGGCGAAGGCGGCGCGCTTGCGGCGATGAGCATGGCGGCGCGCGCGCTGGTCGATGGACTGGGCGTAGGACGGGTACTGGCGGCGATGCGGGAGGTGCCATGAACGACAGCGCCGGCACAGCACTGCGGCCGATGGCCGAAAGCGACGTCGAGCGCGTACTGGCATGGCGTAACCATCCGGACGTGCGGCAGTACATGTACACTGCGCAGGAGATCACGCCGCAAGCGCATCGTTCGTGGTTCGAGCGGGTCAGCCAGGACGGCGCCAGACGCGTGCTCATCTATGAGGAGCAGGGGCGCGCGCTTGGCCTTGTCAACCTGCGCCTATTCGCTGGCGACACGATCGCCGAGTGGGGCTTTTATGCGGCGCCGGGGGCGTTGCGCGGGACCGGCCGCCGGCTCGGCGCGGCCGCGCTGCAGCATGCCTTCGACACGCTGCAGTTGCACAAGGTGTGCGGTGAAGCGCTCGCCTGGAACGAGCGTTCGATCGGTTTTCACCGGGCCTTTGGCTTTCGCCAGGAAGGCACGCTGCGCGATCAGCATTTCGATGGCCAGCACTATCATGACGTCATTTGCTTTGGCCTGCTGCGCCACGAGTGGCATGCCCGTTTGTAGTATTTCAAAAGAACTCATATGTCAAATTATCCAAGCATCACCATCGCCGGACGCCGCATTGCCGTCGATGAAGCGCCGTATATCATTGCCGAACTGTCGGCCAATCACAACGGCCAGCTGGCCACGGCGATGGCGATCATCGAGCAGGCCAAGCTGGCCGGCGCCGACGCCGTCAAGTTGCAGACTTACCGCCCCGACACCATCACGCTCAACAGCGACGCCGAGGATTTCCGCATTCGTGGCGGGCTGTGGGACGGCCGTTCCCTGTACGAGCTGTATCAGGAAGCCCACATGCCGTGGGAATGGCACGCGCCGCTGTTCGACTACGCGCGCCAGCTTGATATCACCATCTTCAGCTCGCCGTTCGACAGCACTGCCGTCGACCTGTTGGAGGACTTGAATGCGCCCGCCTACAAGATCGCCTCGTTCGAAGCGGTGGATCTGCCGCTGATCCGCTACGTGGCGGCGACCGGCAAGCCGATGATCATTTCGACCGGCATGGCCGATGCCGAGGAGATTGCCGAGGCGGTCAATGCCGCGCGCGAAGGCGGCTGCCGTGAATTGGCGATCTTGCACTGCGTCAGCGGCTACCCGGCGCCGTCGGAAGACTACAACCTGCGTACGATCCCGGACATGATGGCGCGTTTTAAACTGGTGACTGGCTTGTCCGACCATACCCTTGACAACACCACCGCATTGATCAGCGTGGCGATGGGTGCGGCGTTGATCGAGAAGCATTTCACGCTGAACCGCAATGGCGGCGGCCCCGACGACAGCTTTTCGCTCGAGCCAAAAGAGCTGGCCGCGCTGTGCCACGGTGCACGAACGGCGTGGGCTTGCCTCGGCAAGGTTGACTACGGCCGCAAGTCAAGCGAACAGGGCAATGCCCAGTTCCGCCGCTCGCTGTACATTGTCAGGGACCTCAAGGCCGGTGACGTGATCGACGCCGGCGCGGTGCGCAGCGTGCGCCCGGGCTTTGGCATGGCGCCCAAGCTGCTCGACCAGGTGATCGGCAAGAAGGTCACGCGCAACGTCGCCGCCAATACAGCCCTGACGCCCGACCTGATTGGCGGGTGAGGGCCGTGGAGGGAGCAATGATGGCGCTGACCTTCTGATGACCATGCCCGATACTGGCGGCAGTGACGTGTTTCTTGCCACCACGGCCCTCGAGGCGTTCTGGGACACCGGCCGACCGATGGTGTTCCTTGGCCCCTGGTGCCTGGCCGACCAGCGCACGGCGCTGGCGGCGCGGCGCACCGGCTTGCTGGTGAGCCCGTTTGCCCAGGCGCACGAGGCCGAGGCTGCCTACGAGCACGTCAATGGCTTGTACGAAGACATATTGCCGCGACTGGCTGACGCGCTCAACCGCCTTCACGGGGAGCAACATCCGGTGCGCTACTGGCGTATCGTGGTCGGCCCGTGGCTGCACATTTACCTGTCGGTGTTGTACGACCGTTTCCGCCACCTCGAGGCGGCGCTGGCCGCCTATCCCGCGCTCACCACCATCGGCCTGGCGCGCGAGGCCTACGTCACGCCAGCCGACACGCAAGATTTCGCCGCATTCCTGCTCGAGGATGCCTATAACCTGCAGCTTTACACGGCGCTACTGGCGGCAATGGGCCGGCGTTTCCCTGTTGCCGGCGCCGACATGCGCCAGGCCGCCGGCTACGTCAAGGGCCAGCCCGGCAGCTGGAAACAGCGGGCAATGCGCTGGGTCGCGCGGCGCTACGTCGCCGTCGCCGCCGCAAGCGGCGCCACGGTGTTGATGAAGGATGCCTACTTCCCCAAGAAGGTGCTGCTGGCGCTGTGCCTGCGCCGCTTCGGTCGGATTTTGCCCAGCCTGGGCGCGGCGGCGGCACCGGCGCTGGCCGGCGGCCAGCAGGCATTGCGCGCCGCGCTATCGGGCGTCGCCCTTGGCGAGAGCGCATTTGCGCGCTGCGTGGCGGCGATGCTTCCCACCGACCTGCCGACCTGTTTCGTGGAAGGCTATGGCGCGATCGGCGCCGCTGCCGCCGCCCACTACCCGCGCCGCATCAAGGCCATCTGCAGCGCCAACGGGTGGTACTACGATGAAATTTTCAAGCGATGGGCCGCGGCATCGGCGCTGCGCGGCACCGCTTTGCTGGGCATTCAGCACGGCGGCAATTATGGCGCCCTGGCGATGATGCCGAGCGAAGAGCACGAGATCGCCATCACCGACCGCTATTACACCTGGGGATGGCAGCGCACAGGGTGCGCGGCGATGGTAGCGCCGATGCCGGCGCCGAAACTGATCGGGCGCGCCGCGCGCTCTGCCTGCCCTGGCGGCGGGATACTGTGGGTGGCCACCATCGCGCCGCGCTATCTGGTGCAGTTTCCCTGGGTTCCTGGCGACTTCGCCACGTATCTCGATTGGCAACAGCGCTTTGCCGGCGCGCTCGATGCCGCCACGTTCGCCCGCTTGCGGCTGCGCCCGCACCGTGAGGACAATCAGTGGCAGCTGGTCGATCGGCTCGCCGCAAGCTTTCCGCAGTTGCCCGTCGAGGGCTGGGACGTCAGTTTTGAACAGAGCATGCGCCAGTGCGAGCTGTATGTGTGTGATCACCTGTCGACGACCTTTATCGAGGCGCTGGCAGCAAATACCCCGACCATCTTGTTCTGGGAAACGCGCAGCAACAAGCTGCGTCAGGAAGCTGTGCCCTATTACGCACTGTTGCGTGAAGCCGGCATCCTGTTCGACGACCCGGCCGCCGCCGCCGCCGCCGTCAATGCGGTGATGGCGACCGGTGCCGAGATCTGGTGGGCCGCACCGGAGCGCCAGCGCGCGGTGGCGGCATTTTGCGCCCGCTTCGCCTGCACCGACGCGCACGCGCTCGACGCCTGGGACGCCGAGCTGGCGCGCCAGCTGGCCGCGCCGGCTGTGGCGGCAACGTGAGCATCGCTGCCGTGTCGGTGAAAAAGCGCCTGCTGGTGGCGGTCGGCTCGAACGGCGTGCGCGCCGCGCTCAGCTTCGCCACCGGGCTGCTGATCGCCCGCGCCCTGCTGCCGGCCGCCTACGGCGACCTGATGTATCTGCTGGCCAGCTTCATCGCGATCCGCCCCCTGCTCGATCTCGGCGGGGCGACCGCATTCTTTACTTTCCTGTCGCAGCGCGCGCGCGGCCCGCGCTTTTACCTGCGCTATTTTGCCTGGCTGGGCCTGCAGTTCACGGTGGCCCTGCTGCTGGTGGCGGTGCTCATTCCCGATGACGTGTTCGCCCGCATCTGGCTCGGCTACGACCGTGGCATCGTCGTGCTGGCCTGCGTGGCCGCCTTCCTGCAGCAGCAGGTGTGGCAGACGGTGGGCCAGATCGGCGAGGCCAGCCGTAATACGGTGCGCGTCCAGTTGCTCAACATGATCGTTGCCGTATGCTATCTGGTGGCCGTCGCGGTGCTGGCCGGCGCCGGCGCCATGTCGGTCACGCGCGTGCTGTGGATCCTGGTCGTGCAATACACGGTGGTAACCTTGTTCGCGTTGCGCTACTTGCGCCACAGCGTGCAGGGCGAGGACGACGCTACGCCGCTGGCGGCGGCGCTGCTCGAGTATTGGGTCTATTGCAAGCCGCTGATCGCGCTGTCGATCATCAGTTTCATGTTCGATTTCCTCGACAAATGGTTATTGCAGCGCTTTGGCGGCGCCGCACAGCAAGGCTTCTTCCAGATTGCCAGTCAGTTTTCCGCGATCAGCCTGCTGGCGACGGCGTCGATCCTAAACATTTTCTGGAAAGAGGTGGCCGCCGCCTGGGCCGAACGCGACTTCGAGCGGGTGGCGCTGCTGTATCGGCGCGTCAACCGCGGTCTGGTCATGCTGGGCGCGGCCGCGACGGGCTTGCTGATGCCGTGGGCGCGCGAAATCGTCACGGTGGTTTTGGGACCGTCGTATTTGCAAGCCTGGCCGGTGTTAGCGATCATGCTGCTCTATCCGATCCATCAATCAATGGGGCAAATCGGCGGTACCATGCTGTACGCCAGCGGCCAGACGAAGAAATACATGTGGGTCAGTGCAGCGGTAATGCTGCTGTCGATTCCCATTTCCTACCTGATGCTGGCGCCCCGCTCGGGCGTGTTGATCCCCGGGCTTGGGCTCGAAGCGATCGGCATGGCGTTCAAGATGGTGCTGGTCGGCGTCATTTCCGTCAATATCCAGGCTTGGGTGATCGCCCGCGCCTGCGGCTGGAAGCTCGACTGGCAGTTCCAGCTGGTCGGCATTTCGGCGCTGATCGGCGCCGGCTACCTGGCGAAACTGGTGGTGACGACGCTCTGGCCGATTGCCGCGCTCAGCGCTGGCGCCTTGCTGGTGCCAGTCATGGCGACCGCCTTTTTGTATGTCTGCTTTGTGATCGTCATCATCTGTGCGCTGCCGTGGTTGATCGGAATGGAGCGCGCCGAGTTATCCTCTGCTGTTGTAAAATTGCGCAAATTAGTGAAACCTAGAAATGGAATTCAGGCATGCGATTGATGCGATTGCTGAGCAAGGCGTATGACAAGCTGTTTTACGATCCTTATACATTGGTAAGAAAGAATCCGTTCATCCGGATCGGTAATTCGCGCCTGGGCAAATCGTTTCGCGTCACCTTTTTAACGCCCCGGGAACAAGACAGTTTTGTTGCCGGCAATGATTGCATTTTGTATTGCCAGATTTTTTTCGAAAGCGCCGCCGGCAATGTGGAACTCGGCGAGCGGGTCTACATTGGCGACCGCACCCAGTTCATCTCGCGCAGCAGCATCAAGGTTGGTAGCGACGTCCTCATTTCGTGGGGTTGCACGATTTATGATCACGACGCCCATTCGATCGACTATCGCCACCGTATGGCCGACCATGCGGGCCATTTGCAGCATTGGGAATCAGGCGCACTGTTGACCGGCAAGGATTGGTCCACCGTCAACTGCGCGCCGATCACGATTGGCGACCACGCCTGGATCGGCTTTGACGTCGTCATCCTGAAAGGTGTCACGATCGGGGAGGGCGCCGTGATCGGCGCGCGCTCAGTGGTCACGTCCGACATCCCCGCCTGGAGCGTGGCGGTCGGCAGCCCGGCCCGGGTGGTCAAGACGATCCCGACGCACTTGCGCAAGCCGCATGCAAACATTGCACCAGTCAGGATGGCATGATTTCTGCTGCACGGGAAGGCTTACACAACGCCTACAATACCAAGCGTTTGCTCATTACCGGTGCCACCGGCTTTGTCGGCACGCACCTGTTGCGCGCCCTTGCCAAGAGCGGCGCCGCGATCGCGGCCATCTCGCGCAGCGGTGCGCCGCTGCCGGGGGTGGCGCAAATGTTCACCGGCGACTTGGCTGACAGCGGATTTGTCAGCGCCAGCATTGCGGAGTGGCAGCCGGAGGTTATCTGGCATTTGGCCGGCGCCCGCGAGCGCAGCTTGTCGCGCGACGCGTTCGACCGCAATATCGCGGCCAATCTGATCGGCACGCTCAACCTGCTCCAAGCCACGCTCGGCCATACGCCACTCAAACGCATCGTGGTACTCGGTACCGGCGAGGAATATGGCCGCAACGTCGCGCCATTTTGCGAAACGATGCGCGAAGCGCCGGTCAGCGCCTATTCGTTCTCCAAACAGTGCGCCACCCACCTGTCGCAACTGATGCACGCCAGCTTTGGCTTGCCCGTGGTGGTGGTGCGGCCGTCGCTTGCTTATGGGCCGGGACAGCACAGCGACATGTTTTTGCCGGCGCTGATCCACAGCTTGCTGCGCGGCGAACCGTTCGCCATGACGCATGGCGACCAAACCCGCGACTACGTATACGTGGGCGACCTGGTCGAGGCGCTGCTGCGCGCCGGAGTGGGTGCGGGCATCGACGGTGAAATCATCAATATTGGCAGCGGACAGGCGACCAGGATTGCTGAACTGGTACGGCAGGTCGAGACCTTGCTCGACGCTCCCGGCCTGGTGCGGCTCGGCGCGCTCGAGTACCGCACCGGCGAGGCGATGGAGTATTCTTTCGATGTGCACAAGGCACGTGCCGCGCTGGGCTGGGTCCCGCAAACGTCGATTGACGCCGGATTGCGAAGCACGATCGCGTGGTTCAGGGCACAGCACGATGCGCGCTAAGTCACGCCTGCACTATCACAGCGATTGCGATTTTTTCGCCGGTTGCGAAAATATGCTCGTCAATTTTTTTGGCGACGCGCGCCTGCTGGCCACCTACGATGTGTCGTTCAGCTGCCGCTGGTCGGCGCAGTACGAGGAGGGTTTGCGCCGGCGCGTCGCGCAGGCGCCGCTCATCGAGCGCCCGGCGCTGCTGTCGGGCACCTTGTTCACCCGCCACGCGGCGCGCCTGCCAAGACCGCTGGCGGTGCTGCTGCGCGGTTTGAATTACTTGCTGTTGGTACGCTATTGGGTGTTGCTGTGGAATGCGCTGGTGCTGTACCGCGCCTGGCGCGGTCGCGGCATCGATCTCTTGCACATCAACAACGGCGGGTATCCGGCGGCGCTGTCCTGCCTGTCTGCTGCGATCGCCGCGAAATGGTGCGGCATTCCGCGCGTGCTCATGGTGGTCAACAATATTGCCCAACAGGGGCGCTACCGCTACTGGTGGCTGGACCGGCCCCTTGATCATCTGGTCGGTAACAGTGTGGACGTGTTCGTGACCGGGTCAAGCCACGCTGGAGGCGTGTTGCGCTCGGTGTTGCGTCTGCCGCAAGAGCGGTTTCGCACGTTGCACAACGGCATCGCCGCGCGCGGCGTCACCGAAACGCCGGCCGCTACCCGCGCGCGCCTTGGCGTGGCGCCGGACCAGATGGTATTTGGCATGGTGGCGCTATTGGAATGGCGCAAGGGCCATCGGGTCTTGCTGGAAGCGGTGGCGCGCTTGCCTGCCTTGCTCGGCGAGCGGGAAATGCCGCTGTTTCTGATCGAGGGCGATGGTCCCGACCGGGATGAATTGGCGCGCCTGGTCCAGCAATTGCAACTGGCCCGATGGGTCCGTTTTATTGGCGTCGAAAGCCATGTTTTTAATTTTGTAGTAGCGCTTGATGTTATGCTGCTGCCCTCGGTTGCAAACGAGGATTTCCCGAATGTTATTCTGGAAGCGATGAGCCTGGGCAAGGCCGTTATCGCCAGCAGCCTTGCCGGTACACCCGAACAAATTGATGAGGCCATCACCGGCGCTCTGGTGCCGCCAGGCAACAGCGTCGCGCTGGCGCAGCAGATCGCGACATTCGTCGGGACGCAGTGCCAGATACCGATGGGAATGCGCGCGCGTGCGCGATTCGAACAGGAATTTACCGCCAGCGCCGCCGTGGCCCGTTATATGAAATTGTATGAATCACTCTTGAATCGGAGAATGAATTGAAAGTCGTTATTTTGTGCGGGGGCCAGGGCACTCGAATTCGTGATGTCAATGAAAGTCTCCCGAAACCAATGATCCCGGTGGGACGGTTGCCGATTCTGTGGCATATCATGAAGTACTACGCCACCGCCGGTCACAAGGAGTTTGTCTTATGCCTTGGCTATAAAGGTCAGGTGATCAAGGACTTCTTCATGAATTATGAGTCCCATACGCGCGACTTCAGCTTGCGCCTGGGCGCGGCCGACCGGATCGAATACCATACCGAGCACGAGGAAGCGGACTGGCGCGTGACGCTGGCCGACACCGGGCAGGATGCGCTGACCGGCGCGCGCGTGCGCAAGATCAAGAAATACATCGGCGACGACGAGCATTTCATGCTCACCTACGGCGACGGGGTAGGCGATATCGACATCGGCAAGCTGGTCGACTTTCACCGCAGTCATGGCAAGATTCTGACCGTTACCGGCGTGCGCCCGCCGGGGCGGTTCGGCGAAATGATGAATTCGCCCGATGGCCTGGTGACCGAATTCAATGAAAAGCCGCAGGCAACGGGCGGGCGCATCTCGGGCGGCTACTTCGTCTGCAGCCGCCGCATTTTCGATTACCTCGACGATCGCGAAGACTTGACGTTCGAAACCGAGCCAATGCGCCAGCTAGTGGCCGACGGCCAGATGATGACGTTCGAGCACGACGGCTTCTGGCAGCCAATGGACACTTACCGCGACTATGCGTACCTGAACGGCTTGGAAGCGAAAGGCGATGCACCATGGATCAAATGGTAAATCCGGACCATCCCCTGCGCAAGGCCTTCGAAGGCAAGCGCGTCCTGGTGACCGGCGACACCGGCTTCAAGGGTTCCTGGCTGTGTCTGTGGCTGGCCAAGATGGGGGCGCAAGTGATGGGCTATGCGCTACCGGTCGAGCGTGCCGACGACCATTTCGCGCTGCTGGGGCTCGATGGGATCATTGAGCACGTTGACGGCAACATCCTCGACGCGGCTGCGCTCAACGCGGCGTTCGAGCGATTTCAACCGGAAGTGCTGTTCCACCTCGCCGCTCAGCCGCTTGTGCGTTTCTCCTATGCCGAACCAAAGCTGACGTTCGACACGAATATTGCCGGCTCGGTCAACGTGCTCGAGGCCGTGCGGCTGTCGCATTCGCTCAAGGCGGTGGTGTACGTCACCTCCGACAAGTGCTACCGCAACAACGAATGGATCTGGGGCTACCGCGAAAACGACGAACTGGGCGGGCACGATCCGTACAGCGCCTCGAAGGCGGCCGCGGAACTGGTGTTTTCCTCGTATCAGGATTCCTACTTCCATGCGCGCGCCAACTTCGGTGCCGCAACGGTACGTGCCGGCAACGTCATCGGCGGCGGCGACTGGGCGCTCGACCGCATCGTTCCCGATGCCGTGCGCGCGCTGCGCGCGGGTCTGCCGATCGAGGTGCGCAATCCGCATTCGACGCGGCCGTGGCAGCACGTGCTCGAACCACTGTCGGGCTACCTGACGACGGCGGCGCGCCTGCTCGACGAGCCCAAACGCTTCGCCGGCGCCTGGAATTTCGGCCCCGACACCACCTCGGTGCGCACGGTGGGCGAGTTGGCGACGATGATTGTGGGCGAGTGGGGCAGTGGCGCCGTGCGCATTGCCGAGCAGGAGCACGCGGTGCATGAGGCGCGCCTGCTGCACCTCAATTGCGACAAGGCGCACCAGTTGATGGGATGGCGGCCGAAATGGACAGCCGACCGTGCCGTGGCGGAAACGATCGCGTGGTACCACGGTGTCCATCACGGCCATGACCCGCTGGAAATTTCCACCAAACAAATCTTAGCGTACATGGAGTCGTAAATGATCGAAGGCGTCGTCATCACCCCCCTCAAGCAAATCCTCGACGAGCGGGGAAAAATCATGCATATGATGCGTGCCGACGGGCCTGGCTTTGCCGGCTTTGGCGAAATTTATTTTTCGTGCGTGCATCCTGGCGCCATCAAGGGTTGGCACATCCATTCAGAAATGGTGCTGAATTACGCAGTGCCACATGGCAACATCAAGTTCGTACTGTACGATGACCGCGAAGGCAGCGCGACCAAGGGCGAGCTGCAGGAAATTTTCATAGGCCCGGATAATTATTGCCTGGTCACGGTGCCGCCCCTGGTGTGGAACGGCTTCAAGGGCATGGGCAAGGACATGGCGATCGTCGCCAATTGCACCAGCATCGCCCATCGCGCCGATGAAATCGATCGCCTGGATCCGTTTGACCAGCGCATTCCATATAACTGGGAAATCAAACACCGATGACACGCGACATCTTGGTAACGGGCGGGCTGGGCTACGTCGGCGGGCGCATCGCGCGCCATCTGGCGACGGTGGATGGCTTGTCGCTGCGGCTGACCTCGCGCACGCCGCCGGCGCTCGCGCCATCCTGGCTGGTGCAGGGACGGCTGGTGGCCTGGGACAGCGGCGACACTGACCTGACGGCTCTGCTAGCCGGCGTCGACACCGTGGTGCACTGCGCGGCCCTCAATGAAATCGATAGTGCGCGCGATCCGCTCGCCGCCCTGCAGGTCAACGGGGTCGACAGTGTGCGCCTGTTACTTGCAGCGCAGCAAGCGGGAGTTCGCCGATTCATCTATTTCTCGACCGCCCACGTCTATGGCGCCCCGCTGGCCGGCGTGATCGACGAGCGCACGCTCACGCGCCCCGTGCATCCGTACGCCATCAGCCATAAGGTGACGGAAGATTTCGTGCTGGCCCAACACGACCAGAAAAAGATCGACGGCGTGGTGGTGCGCCTGTCGAACGGCTTCGGCGCGCCGATTGCCGCCGACGTCAACCGCTGGACCCTGATCGCCAACGACCTGTGTCGCCAGGCGGTCAGCGCGCGCAAGCTGGTGCTCAAGTCGAGCGGCTTGCAGCGCCGCGATTTCGTAACGCTGGACGACGTTGCCGCGTGCGTGGCGCACTTGATCGACTTGCCTTCGGACGGCTTGCAGGATGGCTTGTTCAACCTCGGCGGCAAGCATGCGATGAGTATGCTGGAACTGGCCGAATTCATCGCCATCCGCTGCGAAGCCGTGCTCGGTTTCCGGCCGGCGCTCGAACGACCGGCGCCTTTGCCGGGGGAAACCGCGCCCGAGTTGCGTTACGTTGTCGACAAGCTCGAATCGACCGGCTTCGTGCTGCGCGGCGGGATGAGCGACGAGATCGACGCTACCTTGCGTTTGTGTCAGGGCGCCTTCGGGGCTGCCGCGTGACGCTGGCGCGGCCATCCGGGGCGGACCTGCCGCGCGTCTCGGTGGTGCTGCCCACGTTCAATCGGGCCGCTTTGTTGCAGGATACCGTCGCGTCGATTTTGGCGCAGACGTTCGGTGACTTCGAACTGATCATTGTCGACAACCTGTCGGCCGACGGCACGCAGGCTTACGTGAACGGGCTCGCCGATCCGCGCGTGCGCTACTTGCGGCATGCCAATCATGGCGTGATCGCGGTCAACCGCAACCATGGTATTGCTCATGCGCGCGCGGGCTTGATCGCCTTGTGCGACGACGACGACCTGTGGCTGCCGACCAAGCTGGCGCAGCAGATTGAAGCGCTGGACGCCGATCCCGCCACCGGCCTGTGCTACACCAACGCATCGACCTTCAGCGGCGCGCGCGTCATTCTCCAGGCGTGGATGATGAAGCGGGTAGCGGGCCAGCATGGCGCCCATCTGCTGACCGGTAATTTTATCCCGAACTCTTCGGTGGTGTTCCGGCGCGACCTGTTCCAGCAATGCGGTGGCTTCGACGAGGCGCCTGAATTGATGGCAGTCGAGGATTATGACATGTGGCTGCGCATGTCGCGCCGCTGCAGGTTCGCTTACATTGACGCGCCCTTGCTGCTGTACCGTGTGCACGGCATGGCGGCAAGCGGCTCAAAGTCGCGCATGGCTTGCAAGCACTTCGCGGTGTTGTGGCGCGGCTTGAACGGCGAGACGGTTTCCGTGCGCTACCTGGCAGGCTTACTGCGCTCGCTGCTGCGGGCGGCCTATTTCTCGCTTCGCTCAAGGCCCGGATAAATGGCCAATCTGCTGCTGGGGATCGTTGCCCTGATCGCCTTCTCGTTCTACGACCCCTCGCTGATCATCTATCAGATCGGGATGGTCAACGAAATTGCGGTCGGCCTGATCGGCGCGCTCGCCCTGTTCAATCACGACAAAGTGATCGGGCTGCTGTTCCTGTCGTGGCGGCGCCAGCGGGCGCTGACGGTGTTTTGCGCGGTGTGGCTGGTGTGGGCTCTGTACTTCGTGGCACACAGCGCCATGGGCCTGACCTCGTTCGGCTTTGCCGCCACGCGCGTGATCCGCATCGGGTTCATCATTCTGTTTTTTTTCAATATCCGTAAATATTGGCATTTGACCAGTTACATCAGAGTGGTGGTCGTCTTCGCCGTCACCTATTCCGTCCTCAGCATCGTATTTCACCTGGTAACGCTGAATTTCGGGATACCGGCGGCGACGCTGACCCATATCCCGGTAGTCGATCTCGACTACGCCGACCTGGGCATATACGGCTATATGTGGCCAAACAATTACAGCTTCCCGATGCGATTTGGCAAAGTGGCGATCTATCGCACCGGGTCGTTTTTCAACGAGTCGGCAGCCTTTGCCTTTTTCCTCGAGCCCGCCTTGTTTTATGTACTCCATCTGCGCGCGAGCGCACGCTACAAGTTCGCCTATTCAGCCGCCTTCGTCGTGATCTTGCTCGGCATCGTGGCATCGACCTCGGTGGCCGGTCTGGCGGCGGTGATCCTGTCGTTCCTGGTGCTCGTGCTATTCCTCAATATCGGCATCGGCAAGCGCATCGGCGCCGGCCTCGCCGTCGCTTTCGGGGTGTACCTGTTCATGTATTCAGGCGCCGGCGTGCTCGACAGCGTCCTTACCACCAAGCAGGCGACCCTGGCCCTTGAGGCGGAAGGATTGGAACGGGGCATGGGCTTGCTGCACGGTATGGCATTGCTGACCGGCACCGGTTACGACTTTATCATTGATGAAGACATGTACGTTTCCGCCAACGCGGTGCTGGCTAACCTGCAGCGCGGCGGGCTTATTGGGCTGGCCTTTTTTGCCCTGACCATCCTGATGATGCTCAAGCAACTTTGGTCGGCCAATCCTGCCAAACTGATGCAGCACGGGCGATGGGCGGCCTTTGCCATGCTGCCCAACTTCATTCATATGGTCATCAAGGTCAACTATGAATTTACCTTCATTTACCTGATCAATTTCAGTTTAGTTTTTTGGTACCTCAACTATGTCCGCGCAAACTATCCTGCTCCTGACCGTCCGGGCTGACCACGGCGGCGGGCCCGAGCACATGCTATCGCTGCTCAAGGGGCTGCATCGCCGACATCGCTTCATCATCGGAGCGCCGGCCGGACAAGCGTATTCACAGCGGTTTGCGGAATACGGCGCGCTTGCGGCCCTGCCGTTCCGGCGCTTCTCGCTGCGCGCCTTTTTGCAATTGGCACGCCTGGTGCGGCGCGAGGGCGTCACCGTCATCCACAGCCATGGCAAGGGTGCGGGAATTTATGGGCGTCTGTTAGGCCTGGTGACGGGGCGGCCAGTCATCCATACTTTTCATGGTTTTCACTTTCGCCACCTGTCGCCGCCGAAACGGCTGATATATCTGACAATCGAACGCTGGCTGGCCAGATGCACTGCCTTGCTTCTCAACGTGTCGATGTCCGAGAGCCAAATGTGCGCCGAGGCGGGCTTGCTTGCCGGTGGCCGTGGCGTTGTCATCCCAAATGGGGTGGCGGTGAGTCCTGAACTGGCGCCGCACCGCGAGCGCACGCCCCCGGCGATCCTGATCAATGTGGCGCGCCACGAGCCGGAAAAAGGTGTTGATGGCGTACTGGCAATCGCGCAGGTGCTCTCGGCGCGCGCTTTCGCTTATGAACTGTGGCTGGTGGGGGATGGCGAGCAGGCGCAGCAGTTGCGGGCGCAGGTGCATAGCGCAGGGATAACCGAGCGGGTGCGTTTCCTGGGTTTCCGCGACGATGTGGCGACGCTTCTGTGTTCGGCAGACCTGTTCGTTTCTGCCTCACATGGCGAGGGCATGCCACTGACCTTGCTCGAAGCGATGGCCGCCGGTTTACCGTCGGTGGCGTCGGACGTGGTCGGCAATCAGGATGTGGTGGAAAACGGCCGCACCGGATTCTTGTTTGCCTTGAATGCACCACAGCAAGCGGCCGACGCGATCATGGGCCTGATGGCCGATCCCACGTTGTATCAACGCTGCGCGCAGACCGCCCACGCACGCGCACGCGAAAAATATTCGGTCGAAGCGATGTGCGAGCGGATCGACCAGGTGTATGCGGAAGTGGCCGCGATAAATCGAATGGAGAAATAGTAATGCGAATAGCAGCAGTACACGAATGGCTGGTCAACTACGCCGGCTCCGAACGGGTGCTCGAACAGATGATCCAATGCTTTCCGGCCGCTGAGCTCTATTCGGTAGTGGACTTTCTTGGCGACGACGAACGTAGTTTTTTGTCAGGCAAGCGTGCGCGCACGTCATTCATCCAGCGCTTGCCGTTTGCCCGCTCGAAATATCGTCATTATCTGCCCTTGATGCCGCTGGCGATCGAACAGCTCGACATGTCCGCGTACGACGTCGTGTTGTCGAGTTCGCACGCGGTTGCGAAGGGTGTCCTGACCGGCCCCGACCAGTTGCACATTTGTTACGTTCATTCACCGATCCGTTATGCATGGGATCTGCAGCATCAGTACCTGGATGAATCGGGCATGGCGCAAGGCGCGAAAGGCGCGCTGGCACGCTTGATTCTCCATTACATGCGGCTATGGGACTTGCGCACAGCAAATGGCGTCGATTATTTCATCGCCAATTCGGAGTTTATTGCCAAGCGCATCTGGAAGGTCTATCGGCGCGAAGCGAAAGTGATTTATCCGCCAGTCGACGTGGAGGGGTTCGCGTTCTGCACCGCCAAGCAAGACTATTATCTGGCGGCATCGCGGCTCGTCCCTTACAAGAAAATGGACCTGATCGTCGAAGCCTTTTCCGCAATGCCTGACAAGCAGTTGGTAGTGATTGGCGATGGCCCGGATATGCACAAGGTGAGGGCCAAGGCGGGACCGAATGTGCAGATCCTTGGTTATCAGTCATTCGCCAAGCTGAAGGAAACCATGCAGAATGCGAAAGCGTTCGTTTTCGCTGCGGAGGAAGATTTTGGCATCACCCCGGTCGAATCGCAGGCGTGCGGCACCCCCGTGATCGCGTATGGCAAGGGCGGGGCGCTCGAGACGGTCCGTGCGCTGGGCCAGCATGCGCGTCCTACAGGCGTCTTTTTTTCGCAGCAAAGTGTCGCCTCCATTCAAGAGGGGGTGCGCCAGTTTGAGACCAGCCAGGCGGCATTCGCGCCGGAATATTGCCGGGAAAATGCGATGCGCTTCAGCGTGCAGGAATTCTGTAGACAGTACAGCGAATTCGTGGAGGAGTGCGTGCGGCAATCCACCCAAGTTAGCGATGGGCGTGCATTTCAGTAAATTATTATCAATTTTTTCACAATAACACTTGACATCACCTTAAAATCGCGGCGCCCAGCATGGATTTTTACTATCCCTGCCTGCCATGTCCGTTCTGACCACGCTGTTCCAAGATTTCGCCGCGCGCCTATGCTCAACAGAATTTCTCCGCGATGCCCGCCATCCGGATCACC